>SCTX01000142.1 GCA_004298385.1 Betaproteobacteria bacterium
CTGCTCGACGCAACGAAGAGCAACGAGCCGCTCGCGCAGGACATGGTCAACATCTGGTCGCACCTCGCCTATGCACACTACCCCAACAATCCGGGGCCGGGCTTCTGGTTGATAGGCGAGAACCTGCGCCTGATGCAACGGCAGAAACCCGGCGTGATGCACGTTGATTTTTCCGCCTGCAACGCCTACACCGGCGGCGAGCAGGCCGCGGCGAAAGTCAGTTGCCCGGCGCTCTTCGTCATCGCGCGGCGCGACGTCATGACCCCGGCGCGCTCGGCGCAGGCTTTCGCGCAAAGCGTGAACGGCTCGCGTTGCGTCATGATCGAGGGCAGCGGGCATAACATGATGGGTGAAAAGCCGGACGAGGTGCTGGATGCCTTGGTCAAGTTCCTGATGTGATGGCCCGAGATGCGTTCGCCGGCGCCGACCGGTTGTCGCAGCATTGAAATTGGAGGCTCAATGAAAATCGTCGGCAGCTATCTGTCGCCGTATGTGCGCAAAGCGCCGGTCGCGCGTCATCCCCTGCGCCGGGAACGGCGATACTGTGAGAATGAGAGGACCTCAACGTGAAACTGAATACCACCTTTCGCTACCTTGCGCCGTCCTCGCGCTACCATGCGGGGCCGGGCTCCATCTCGCAGATCTACTCCGAAGCGAAGCGCATTGGCGCAACACGCGCGTTCCTTATCTCGAGCGAGACGCTGGCAAGAACCACAGACCTGAACGATAAAGTCCGGACAGCCTTGGGCGAGCTCTACGTCGGCACCTGGGCCGGCGCGAAGAAGGAATCGCCCATTCCTTCTGTCATGGAGGGCGTGAAAGCGGTGAAAGCGGCCAAACCCGACCTCATCGTTACCGTGGGCGGCGGCAGCGCTGTAGTCACCGGCCGCGCGATTACGATCATCGTGGGCGAGGACAAGACGATCGAGGAGATGTATACCAAGCACGCCCCGGGTCGAGCGCCCGACGTGTACCGGGCCGGCAAACCGAAGATCCCGAACATCATCGTCAATACGACCCCCACCACCGGCACCGACCGCGGCGGCGCGGCGATCTATGACAGCGTCGCGCCGCACCGCAAGGAACTGTACGACCCTAAAACCCGTCCCCTGGCGGTGATCATCGACCCACAGGCGCTCCTGACCGCGCCTCTGGATCTCTACAGAGACACCTCACTCACCACGTTTTCCGACATAATCGGTTCCGGCAATACCGGCGGGCTGCAATCGCCCGAGTTGAACCCGCTTGCCTACGCCGACGAGCGCATGGCGTTGGAGCTTTCCGTGGCGAATCTGCCCAAACTGGTGGAGCATCCGAACGACGGCGAGGCGCGGGTCAACCTCTGCCTCGCGGCCATTCTGTGTAACCGGGCTTCCCAGTCCACCTATAACAGCGGCGGGCGCAATCGAACGACTGGACTGGGTTACAAACTGCGCTATCACTATGCCCACATCGGACAGGGAGCCGCGGGCGCGGTGATGCTGGCCACGAATCTGCGTATAAACCTGGACCTCATGACCGAGGGCATGGCCAGAATCGCCGATGTCCTGCGCATCAGGCTGGCCGGCATGACCGATAGGGAGGCGGCGCAGGCTCTCATCGTCTGGGTCGAATCCTTCCTGCGCTCCATCGGCGCGGCAACCCGCTTGCGCGAGCTCAACGTGCCGCGGGAGGACTTGCGCCGATTGGCCGAGGAAGATGTGCGCGCCCTCTACTTTGGCGAGGGCTCGGGCCGCATCACCGACCCGGACGAGCTGGTCAAGGTGCTGGAGATGGCATACTAGACCGGAGTTCGACCGCGAGATGCAGGAAGTCCTGTGTGTGCGGCAAGGCCGTTGCGCCGCTCTTGCGATTGCTGTAAATTGCCCAGTAGCTAACCAATAATACAGTTTGAAATCCCGGCGATTTGCCGTGAAAGGGGAGCCTGAATGAACATAAGTACATTATGCTCAGTTCGGGTTCCAACTCGGGGTCATCCCATTTGAATTGGCAGGCGGGTGTTGGGTTGCCCGGTGGATTGATTCTCCCATCGCTCGGATGTGCCGTTTGCCAGGCGGGGAGAATCGCACGGCCGACCTGCATCAAGGCACGTTTATCCCATAGGAATACTGATGACATCCATATTCGAGTTCGTCAACTACCGCGTCGGCGATGGCGTCGCGGAAATCACCATGAATCGGCCCCCGGTCAACGCGATCAACCATCAACTGGCGCGAGACGTGATCGACGCCTACAAGTTCGCCAAGGATGACGAATCCGCGCGCGTGGTGATTCTCGCGAGCGCGCTGCCGGAGGTATTTTCCGCAGGCGTCGACCTCAAAATGGCACTAGAATTCGACGGCCAGGGCTTGCGCAAATTCCTTGAACTCTTCTACTACGAGCACCACGATGTATTGTATCGCCTCGGCAAGCCGGTGATCGCGGCCGTCGCCGGCCACGCGCGCGCAGCAGGAGTGACTTTCGCCGTTTCCTGCGACATGATCATCGCCGCCGAAGAAGCACAATTCGGCTACCCGGAAATCAACGTGGGCCTGCTGCCGGCCATGCACCTAGTGCACCTGTCACGCGTGGCCGGTCGCCATCGCGCCGCGCAGCTGCTTTATACCGGCGACATCGTTAGTGCCGCGGAGATGTACCGGCTTGGCGTACTCAATGAGGTCGTGCCGCGGAAACAGGTTCTACCGCGGGCACGCGAGTTGGCCGCCAAGCTGGCGCGCAAGTCGCCGATCGCGCTCAAACTGTTGCGTGACGCCTTTGTCCGTGCCAATGAGCTTGACTACCGGCGGTCGATCGAAAGCGTCGTCGAAACTACTTGCAGCCTGAAGGACACTGAGGATTCGACCGAGGCACTCATGGCTTTTGTACAAAAGCGCGAAGCCGTCTATACGGGACGCTAAGACCATGCGCGCAAAATCAAGCATAAGCAGGCAAGGAGACATCGATGAAACGAGCAGCCGGCACCGGACAGAACGCCGCGCGACATCGTCGAGCCGGCGGGCGGATCCTGGGTTGCCCGGCGGATCGATTCTCCTATCGCTCGCGGGGATGTTCAGCGCCGAGTTGCGGATCGCCGGGCGCTCATGAGAAATCATAGAAGGAGGAGGCCCATGAGGTTATTCATTCGGCTGATTGGAATTGCGGGGATTGCGGCCCTCGCCCTGTCGGGGTTGGAGGTCACGGCCCAAAGTTATCCGACCAAGCCGCTTCGGCTCATCGTCCCCCAAGGGGCTGGGGGAGGCAGTGATATCGGCGCTCGGGTGATTGCCCAGAAGTTGAGTGAGGCCATCGGCCAACAGGTGGTGGTGGACAACCGTCCCGGAGCGGGGGGTATCATTGGCGTGGATGCGGCGGCGAAGTCGGCGCCTGATGGCTATACCTTGCTGCTGGGTTCCAATACCACCATGGCGGCGAATGTCAGCCTCTACAGCAAGCTGCCCTTCGATCCAGTGAAGGATTTCACGCCGTTGGCTATGGCGGCGGCTGCGCATTTCAGTTTCGTGGTGCATCCCTCGGTACCGGTCAATAATATGAAAGAACTGGTTACCTTGGCCAAATCCAAGCCCGGGCAACTCAACTATGGGGCGGGAACCAGCTCGGCCCAGATTTGCACGGAGATGCTCAAGTCCTCAGCGGGGATCAAACTGACCTATGTGCCTTACAAGAGCTCGGCCCAAGCCTTAAGCGATCTGATTGCAGGGCATATTCAGTTGATCTGCGAGCCGCTGGTCACGGCTACGGCGAACGTCAAAGCCGGCAAGATCAAGATCTTGGCGGTAACAAGCCCGGAACGCGTTTCCAGCGTTCCCGAGCTTCCGACGGTCGTGGAAGCGGGGATCCCCGGCGTTGAGTATGTCGCGTGGGTTGGTCTTTTTGCCCCTGCGGGAATCCCCAAGGACGTGCTCAATAAGTTGAGCAGCGAATTGCTCAAAGTGCTCAAGCAGCAGGAAACCATGGACAAGCTCAAGAGCGTGGGTTTCGAGCCGATGGTGGCTGGACCGGAAGAACTGGGAGCCATCCAAAAGGCTGACATCGCCCGGCAAGCCAAGGTGATCAAAGAGGCCAACATCAAGATCGAATAGACGAAGCTTGCTGTCCCGGCCGCGGGGTTCACGCTGGCCGGTCGCTTCGTCATAGGCGTTCCGCTCGAGTGCTATAAGCAAGAATACAGTTCGAAATCCCGACGATTTTCCGTGAAGCGGGAGCCTCGCACCTTATAGGGCAGATTCTCTGTTGACCATGAGCCCCCGTTCCGAATTTCTAGCCGGGATCAGGGATCTGCTCCCGTCGACCCCGGGAATAGTGATGTTCTCCGTGGTTGTTGGGGTCGCGGCCGCCAGTGCAGGCGTCTCGGTGATGGCGGCCGCGATGATGGGACTGCTGGTATTCGCGGGCTCGGCCCAATTGGTAGCGTTCCAACTGGTCGCGGCCCGAGTGCCGGTGCTCGTGATCCTGTTTAGCGTGCTGATCATCAACTTGCGGCTGGTAATGTACAGCATGTCGGTGGCCCCCCATTTCCGCCACTTGCCACTGAAATGGAAGGCCCTGCTGGCCCATATGCTTTCCGACCAAGTCTATGCTTTTACGGTGCTGCATTTCGAGAGCCGGCCCGATTCCCCGCACAAACACTGGTATACCTTGGGAGCGGGCCTGACCCTTGGGGTTCCGTGGGTAATCGCGGGGGTCGCCGGGTTCTTGTTGGGTGCGAGCATTCCGCGCAGTTGGTCACTGGACTTTACCCTGGCGCTGACCTTCATCGGCCTGGTAGCTCCTGCGGTGAAGGACCGGGGAACCTTGGCGGCGGCCTTGACTGCCGGCGTAGTGGCGGTGGCTGCGGTGGCGCTGCCGATGCGTCTCGGACTGATCACCGCGGCCCTGGCGGGAATGGCGGCGGGAGCATGGGTAGAGCGATGGAAAACGCGTTGACCGTCTGGCTGGTTATCGCCGGGGCTGCGGTAATCACTTTTTGCCTGCGTTTTTCCTTCATCGCTTTGCAGGAGCGCATCGAAATTCCCAAGATGGTTCAGCGAGCACTACGCTACGCGCCGGTGGCGGTGTTGACCGCCATCGTGGTGCCACTGGTGCTCAACCCCGAGCCGGGGTTCACGGTAGCTCCGGATAGCCTGCGCTTGGCCTGCGCCATGGCCGCTTTCCTCATCGCCCGGGCCAGCCGCAATATCCTGTTTACCGTGGCCGGAGGGATGCTGCTGTTATGGAGCCTTCAGGCCGTGTTCCGCTAGTCGAGATGGCGCAATGACGCGGAAGGTGCCGGTGCGACGCGCTTGAACGCCTTGGTCAACGGGTTCTTGAATCCGCTCTTTGATCAATAACGATTTCGCCTTTACCATGCGGGGATAGAACAGAAAATGCCATGTCCGTGACATTCGCAGAAAAATACAAACTTCATTATGCCTGGGTCATCCTGTTGGCATCGTGCGTCCTCAATATCGTTAGTCGGGCCGATTCAGTCGCATTCGGCGTTTTGATCGACCCCCTGGTTCAGCTATTTGGATGGAAACGGGGCGACATATCTTTTGCCTATTCCCTGGCTTTTCTGGGCGGACTGCCGGCCATGGTGATCATGGGCTGGCTTGGCGATCGCTACGGGGCCCGCAAGCTAATGCTAGGGTCGTCCATATTGATAGCCGCGGGTACGGTTCTCTTGGGGACCATAAAGGAGCTCTGGCATTTCTACCTATATTACGGGCTATTTGTAGGTTCTCTGGGCAACGCTGCCTTCATGGTGCTGCTGCCGGTTATTCTGACTAAATGGTTCCATCGCCATATGGGCGTAGCCTTGGGCATTTATTGGGCTGCCATGGGGGTGGGGCCCATGATTTTTGCCCCCCTGTTCCGCTGGCTGATAGAAACCCGTGGTTGGGAACGGTCTTTCACTCTCATCGGAATTGTTGTGGGCATTCTTCTTCTGACCTTTTCCGCATTGATACGAAGCAGTCCCGAGGAAATGGGACTGTCTGCCTATGGACGGGAAGGCTCTCCCAGAGAACCACCCGCTCCTGCCGCATCCGGTATAGTGCCGGCAGGTCTGCGCGAGGTTCTAACCAGGCCGACGGCATGGTTTTTGATGGGTATCCATTTTATCGGATGCGTCGGACACGCCATCATCCTGGCCCATGTCGTGTCCATGGCGACCTTCCAGGGAGTGTCCGGGGTAGAAGCGGCGGGCGTGCTCGGCACCATCGCAGGCACTTCGGTTATCAGCCGTTTCGCTTGCTCAGTGCTGGCGGAGCGGCTCGGTGGCCGAACCGTTCTCACGCTGGCGCTGATCGGCCAGAGCACTTCGGTTGTCATCCTGTTATTTGCCGGCGAAGCCTGGGTGTTCTATCTGTTTGCCGTCGTCTTTGGCCTGTGCTACGGCGGCGAGATGGTGGGCTTCCCCATTATTAACCGCCAGTTATTCGGCGCAAAAGCGCCCCTCAGCACGATCTACTCTTTCCAGATGCTGGGTGCCGTCACCGGCATGGCCTTAGGGGGCTGGCTGGGCGGCGGGCTTTTCGACCTGACCGGAACCTATACCTGGTCAATTCTTGCATCCATATTGATAGGCTACCTGGGACTACCGTTGTCTCTCGCCCTGCCGCGCCACAAACACCTTAACCAATAATCCCGTTCGAAATCCCGGCGCTTTACCTTGAAGTGGGTGCCTGGAATGAACATAAGCACATTATGCGCGGTACGGCGACCATGCGCGCGTAATGCGGCGCGATCTCGATCATGCCGCGGCAAGCCGCGAGGGCGATCGAAAATCACAAGAAACCGGCGAGCTTCTGTCGCAGCGCATCGAAGCGGGCCTTGATGTTTCCCACGATGTCAGCCATCACTTCGCCGGCACCTTGCACCTCGGTGATCAGCCCCGCAACCTGCCCGCAACAGATCTCCGCCCCGTCCACCTGTCCCAGGTGTTGAGCGTGGTACTGGGAATGCTCGCTCAGATAGTGGCGCAGCTCTTCCGGGGACGCCCCGGCGGCGCGCATGCCCGTGTACTGTTTCGAGAAGTTGTTGATGAGGTCCCGTGCGAGCATGTGGTCCTTCGGCACCGAGGTCGTGCACACGTCTTCTCCTCTCGCGATGACCTCCTTCACGCGAGGATGGCTCTCCGATTCACGTGTGACCATGAACCTCGTTCCCATGTAGATCCCGTCCGCACCCAGCGCCAGGGCGGCCAGAACCCCCCGCGCGTCTCCGATGCCGCCGCCGGCGACGACGGGTACCCTTACCGCATCGGCAACCAGGGGGGTCAATACCAGGGTGGTCAACTCGGTGAACCCCTTGTGGCCGCCCGCTTCGAAGCCCTCGCAGATCACGGCGTCCACCCCGGCCTGTTCAGCCTTTATCGCGTGTCGCGCGGTGGAAATCGCGTGGAGGACCTTGACGCCGGCGTGTTTGAGAACCCGCGTGTATACATCGGGTCTTCCGACCGAGACGATCGCCACGGGGACCGCCTCCTCGATCACCACCTCTACGATCTTCTTTGAGAATTTGACGTCGCTCCCAAATCCGACCACGATGTTGACGGCAAAAGGCGCTCGGGTCAGGCTACGCACCTTTCGAATCTGGGCCCGCGTTCTCTCCCCGGTGAGATCGACGTCCGTGGTGATGTCCTCGGCGCCCGCGTTCGGCCCAAGCGTCCCCAGCCCTCCGGCCTCGGATACCGCCGCGGCAAGCGCAGCCCCGCTCACCCAGTTCATCGGCGCCTGAAGAATCGGGTAGCGAATACCCAGCAGATCACAAATGCGGTTCTTGCCCATGGCTTTCTCCCGTTTCCGGGGTGTCGTAGCGTTCGAGTTCTCCGGCATGGCCGGACAGGACCAATCAAGGAGCAAGGCTAGCGCGCGCGATAAGGATGCTGCACGGGGCGTAATCGAGCAGGGAAGCGCCGACCGAACCCTTCCACCAGCGCGCGGCAAATGAAAGTCTCTGCCGGTGTCCGAGCACGATCAGATCAACGCCCAGTTCGGTCGCGACGCGGCAAATCTCCTCCACCGGCTCGCCCACGGTAAGGTGCCCGGTAGTATTGAAACCCTTCCCCTTGAGGAGCTTGATGCCCTCGTCGAGGATTTCCTGGGTGCGTTTTTTTTCCTCTTCCAGCAACTCCTCGGGTAGGAAACCCTCGGTCAGGAATAGGCTGGGCGGCATCCCGGCCACGGCCAGGAGATGTGTTTCCGCCTTGAGGAACGCGGCGATCTCGGCGCTTTCCAGCAGTGCCGCGCGTCCCTCGCGCGATCCGTTGAAAGCCATGAGGATTTTCTTGTACATGGAACCTCCTGATGTGAGAACCGGCGGTTATTCGGCGAGCAGGTCAAAGCGCTCGACCAGGGCATGATTGGAGTGATGGGCTTGCCGGGAAAACCTTGCGCCTGCACCAAGCTTCCGAACAAGGCCAAGCCGAGCACCGCGAGAGAAGCGGAACAATCTATTCATGCTGCCCTCCTCCATAAAACGCGGCTTCTTGGAATACGCATTACTTGAGTTCGGCCCTATTCTGGACCTTTTGCCGGCTCAAGCATCTTTCGCGCCGCGGCCGCCGGCAAGCGGTTTTATGATACCAATTTCCTTAACAGATGTTTATCGGAAAAGCACTTGACGCGAAGCTGGCCATCGTCGCCGGGGCAAGGCATAGGCGCGGCGGGCGCGCGCGCCCGAAAAACTACCCCCCTTCTTTACTCATGCGATCCCAGTCGTAAAGCGGGGGCTGCTTGGACAAGAAGCGCTGTACCGCTTCCCGGTGGTAGGACACCGACTTGGACGCCATGGAGGCGAAAGCCTCCAATTCTCCCAGCATGCGCTGGTCCGTATGAAACGACTGGTTAAGCAGATTTTTGGTGATGCCGATGGCCTCGGTGGGAGCGTGGCGGAACCGCCCGGCCAGTTCCATGGCCGCATCCATCAATTTTTTCTGAGGGTATATAGCATAGACGATACCTAATTCCTTGGCCTCCTCGGCGCCCACCACCCGGGCCGAATACATCAACTCCTTGGCCTTTTGCAACCCGACGATACGGGGCAGCAGGTACAGCCCGCCGAAGTCCGGAACCAAACCGATGCGGATAAACACCTGGCAAAATTTGGCCCGCGGGGTGCATAGCACGAAGTCGGCGGCCAGAGCTATGTTGAAGCCGGCGCCGAAAGCCGCCCCGTCCACTGCGGCGATCACCGGCTTCTCCAGATTGACAAACTCCGGCAACCAAGCATTCACGTCCCGCAGCACTTGGCGATTGTCCATGGGAGTGCGCTTATCCATGTACTTCATCTGATCCCCAACGTCCCCGCCGCTGCAAAACACATCGCCCGCGCCGGTAATCACCAGAGCCTTCGCTTCCTTGTCGCCGCGAATCGTCCGGAGCAGCGTAGAGAACTCCTCGCGCATTTCGAGGCTCAGCGCATTGCGCTTTTCGGGACGATTCAGCGTCAGCACCGCAATCCCGTTCCGGACTTCGTAAAGCAACGTCTTATAGGTCATATCCAAACTCCTCCGATGGAAAAATGATGCGGCTCCCTACCATTACGTTTCCCCAGCTCTCCTGCGCCCTATGAACTTAGGCGGCTGCTTCTCCCGAAAAGCGCTGACCCCTTTCTTGTGGTTATGGCTTTGCAACAGGCAACCTTGCACATAAGATTCCAGCTCCGAATGGCCTTCCAGGTTTCGCTTCTCTTTGGCAAAACTACATGGTCAGCACGATGCGGCCCAACGACGTGCGGCTTTCCATCGATGCATGAGCCTTCACCACGTCGGCCAGCGGCATGGTGGCGCCCACCACGGTGCTGATGCGCTTCAAACGCACCAACTCCAACAGGGTTTCCACTTCGCCACGGGTCACCCCGTCGGTGCCCAGGAAGAATAGCTCCTTCAAAATCGCATGGGCGGGCCGCAGATTCACCGGGGCGGCATTGAGATTGCCGACGAACACATGCCGCGCGCCTAAGGCCATGCTCTTCAAAGCGGCATTCCAAGCCAATTGCCCGACGATGTTGAAAATCACGTCCACGCCTTCGCCGTTGGTCAGGCGCCGGGCTTCCTGGACGAATTCCAGATCGGGGCTGACGATGACCTCGTCGGCGCCGTGCTGCCGCAGGAAGTCGGTCTTCCCCGCCGATGTGGTGACGGCGATCACCCGCGCCCCCAGCATGCGGGCCACCTGCACCGCATGGATGCCCACCCCGCCGGTGGCTCCGGTAATCAGCACTGCCTCGCCGGGTTGCACTTTGCCTATGGCGTGCAAGCCGTGGTAAGCAGTGCCCATGGCGCATGGCACCACCGACGCCTCTTCGTAGCTTACCTCGTCGGGAATCCGCACCAGGGCATGGGCACGCACGGAAATATATTCGGCATAGCCCCCCGGAATCTCTTCGCCGAATATGCCGCCGGTGTTCTGACACAGATTGTCGTGTCCTTTGAGGCAGGGCCGGCAGTGGCCGCAGTGGTCCTTCATCACCAGGGCAACCCGGTCGCCGACCTTGAAGCCGCCGGCTCCGGCGCCCAACTCCGCCACGTCGCCCGCGATTTCATGACCGATGATTCCGGGCGTCTTGGTGCGGGGGAAATGCCCTTGGCGAGCCAGCACGTCGTGGTAGCACACACCGTTGGCGCGGATCCGCACCAGCACCTCCCCGGTTTGCGGCTTGGGCGTCGGCACCTCTTCCATGGCGAACTGCTCCAGGCCGCCATAGCCCTTCAATATCATGGCTTTCATCGGACTCTCCTCTGGGTGGATTGTTTAGCGCTCACTGAAGAACGCAGATTCTTCGCGAAGTTTACCCCCGCGCAGCAAGGAAGACCAGAATGACAGTATAATTTGTCAAAATCCGGAGAAGAACATGCGGCCCGGTTTGACGCCAATTGTCGAAGCCGGCAATTTTCCCGGAAAGACCCAATACCGCCACTAAAGTGCCCTACGCAAGCGATGCTCATTATGCCCGTGGTTCGGTGAAGGATTAGCCGAGTCATCGGTCCGGTCAATAGGAGTTTCAATGATCGATCTCAAAGCCCGCGTTGATCGTCTGACCGACGAACAGCGAATGATTCAGGAAAGCGCCGCGTCATTTTTTTCCACCGAGGGGGATTACAAAAGAATCCGCGCCCGGCGGGGCGTTTCACCCGGATATGACCAAAAAATCTGGGAAGACATGGCAAAATTGGGCTGGCTGGGCTTATGCCTGCCGGAAAAATACAATGGCTCGGGTTTGGGATTTGCGGAAGCGTCGTTGCTGTTGGAGCAGGGAGGGCGGGCGCTGGCCCCGGAGCCGTTTATTTCGGCGGCGTTGCTGGCGGGCGGAGCCGTTCTCCACGGCGACAACGACGATTTGAAGGCGCAATACTTACCGCGCTTGGCGGCCGGGGGCTGGAAACCGGCCTTGGCTTGGCAGGAAGCGGCCTCCTCTCAGCAAGCCGAATCCACGCTGGTCACCGCTGTCGCCGCAGGTGGCGAATTCACGCTTACGGGGAGCAAGCACTTTATCCCCGCCGCCGAAGGTGCGGATGCGTTCGTGGTGGCGGCCCGTGCCTCCGCGGGAACCGCTCTGTTCCTGGTGGACAAAGGGAGCGCCGGGACGGCCATAGAAACCCATCCGCGGGTGGATGGCGGGTTCTTTGGAACCTTGAGACTCTCCGGGGTCCGGGTGCCTGCAAGCCGTTGCGCGGCTTCCCCATCCGCAGGCAAGGCTGTGTTGGAACGGGTGTTGGACGAGGGCCGACTGGCGGTGAGCGCGGAACTGCTGGGGGTGATGTCCCGTGCCTTGGAAATCAGCGTGGCTTATATCCGGCAACGGGAACAATTCGGCCGCCCCGTGGGGAGCTTCCAGGCCTTGCAGCATCGAGCGGTGGATTTGTTAATCTTGACCGAATTGTCCCGCTCGGTGCTGATCCGTAGCGCGATCGTTTTCGATGCCGACGAGAACCCAACGCGGCGGGCCATCGCCGCCAGCCAAGCCAAGGCCCGTTGTTCCGACGCGGCGCTCAAAGTGGCGAAGGGTTGTGTGCAATTGCACGGCGGGATCGGTTACGCCGACGAATGCGATATCGGCCTATTCCTCAAGAAGTCCATGGTGTTGGCTGCCTGGCTCGGCTCGGCGGCTTACCATCGTCGTCGCTATGGCGAGTTGGTTCCAGAGGCGGCCCAATGAGCGCCTACAGACGCGCGCCAAGCGGCGAGCGTTGAGTAAATCCCGAAGAGGTGAAGCAATGGACGAGCAGGCATTTAGACTTGAAACGCGCAAGTGGATCGGGGCGAATTTTCCGCAAGAGTGGCGCTTTCCCCCGCACCGCTTGAGTTTGCGGCACACCGAAACTTGGCAGCGCAAACTTTACGAGAAAGGCTGGTCGGCGCCCAGTTGGCCCGAGCAATACGGGGGCATGGGGCTGACGGCC
>SCTX01000143.1 GCA_004298385.1 Betaproteobacteria bacterium
CTTGGGAAATTCCGGCGTTCTTGATGACCTTTGCATACTTGGCAATCTCAGATTAGCCGACACGAGTGCTGGGTTGACGACTATGTCGTGATCGAGGCACGGCGGAATCTCACTGCCAAGGCGCCGGATGCGTTGATCGCGTTTGAAGCCTTACTCAAGCGCCTGCGCATCAGCCCGGCGCAAGCACCTGGCCCGAAACACTAGTATGACCAGATTAGACTGCTTTAGCTCCCCGTCGCAAGCGATTTGACCCGGATTTCCCGCAAGCCTGATTTGCCCGGAGATGGCGCGCATCGCCAGGTCAACTCCCCCGCCACCCCGGCCGTTGTTCCTTCAGTGAATCCGGGAGCCCGTCCGAATGCTGAGCCCTGTTCGTTCCGAAATTCCCGGCCACCCGCTGCATGTGATCCAGCGCGGCCGTCTGCGCGCGGCGTGCTTCTTCGGCGAGGATGACTGCATTGCATACCTAGGCTGGCTAGCCGAGTACGCCGCCCGCTGCGCCTGTTCCATACATGCTTACGTGTTGATGGGCAACCATGTGCACCTGCTGCTCACGCCCTCGCGCGCGGGAGGTGTCGCGGGCCTGATGCGCTCGCTGGGCGAGCGTTACGCGGCTTACGTCGATGCGAGCCGCCATCGCGACGGCCCGCTATGGGAGGACCGCTACGAGGCCATCCCGGTCCATGTCGGGCGCTACCTGCTTTCCACCATGCGCTATGTCGAGTTGAATCCGGTGCGCGCCCGGCTAGTTGCACGCCCGGGACAATATCGTTGGTCGAGCTTTCGCGCGAATGCGCTGGGCCAGGACGATATGCTGCTTACGCCCCATGCGCACTACTGCGCCCTAGGACGCGACGCCGAGTCGCGCCAAGCTTCGTACCGGGCGCTGTTTCGCGACCCGGCCCCGGCAGCGCCGGCGCGCCGCGCGAAAGCGCGCATACAAGCGGACAGTCCCTGAAGCGCGCGCCCTCAACCAGATGGCTGACCACGTGGCCGAGAAAATGCGGTCCATCGGCCCGCCAGGTCCGGCGCGCCGCGTCACCGTGCACGGGCCATGCGCCCTTGCGCGTGGCAAGCAGCAGGGCGAGCTTGCGCCAGGATTTTGCGCGCGACGCCTGCCGATGCTCGGCATGTACTACGGGCTGCACCAGTGGATGGCGGCGCGACCGGGGGCGCGGTGGACGCGCGCTTCATCGCGGTGATCGACACCGCACTCGAATCGCCTCCAAGCCAGATGTCGCGATTATCGCCATCAGGCGTGCGCGCGTTGGCAACGCGTGAACTGATGCGCAGAAGCAGTTTCGACAAAAGCAGAAGGTAATTTCCGTTTTCCGACTAGAATCTTCAACACCAGCAGAATCTCGGCACTTTGCCACTTGCAGTTTGCGCAGCACCGCCTATGCCAATTTGGCGCCGCTTTTTCCTGATCTGTTTCTCCACTTGAAGGTTTTCAAACATCGAGTCCTCGCGCGCGCCGGAAGCTGAACAGCCCGCGCCGCAGGCAACACTACAGCCAATCAAAATTGTGTATATTCTTGCGCTGACAGACCGAGCGCGGGATGGAGAGCGTCAGCCACGGGAAATCAAGGTCTGAGTCAAACGAAGACGATGTGAACCTCAGGGAGAAACACATGATTGCACGCAGGGCATTTTTGTTGGGCACGGTTACGCTGGCCATGGCCGCGATTTTCAGCGACCCCGCAGCCGCCCAGGGCACGATCAAGATCGGCGAAATGAACAGCTACAAAGTGTTTCCCGCCTTCCTCGAACCGTACAAGAAGGGCTGGGAACTGGCGCTCGATGAAATCAACGCCGCCGGCGGCGTGCTCGGGCGCAAGCTCGAAGTCGTCTCGCGCGACGACGGCGGCAATCCGGGCGAGGCGGTGCGCGTCGCCGAGGAACTGCTGTCGCGCGAAAATGTCGCCTTCCTGGTCGGAACTTTCCCCTCGCACGTCGGCCTCGCGGTCGCGGATTTCGCCAAGCAGAAAAAAGTGCTGTTCATCGCCGCCGAGCCCTTGACCGACAAGATCGTGTGGCAGAACGGCAACAAGTACACCTTCCGCCTGCGCCCATCGACCTATATGCAGACCGCCATGCTGATCCCCGAGGCGGTCAAGCTGAAGAAAAAACGTTGGGCCATCGTCTATCCCAATTATGAATACGGCCAGTCGGCCACGGCGGCGTTCAAGGAGCTGCTGAAAAAAGCGCAGCCCGATGTCGAGTTCGTCGCCGAACAGGCGCCGGCCCTGGGCAAGATCGAAGCCGGCGCCGTGGCGCAGGCCCTGGCCGACGCCAAGCCCGATGCGATCTTTTCTTCGCTCTTCGGGGCCGACCTCACCAAGTTCGTGCGCGAAGGCCAGACCCGCGGCCTGTTCAAGGACCGGGTCGTGTTCAACCTGCTCGCGGGCGAACCCGAGTACCTCGACCCGCTCAAGGAAGACACCCCCGCGGGCTGGTATGTGACCGGCTACCCCTGGCAGTCGATCAACACCCCCGAGCACAAGAAGTTTCTCGCCGCCTATCAGAAGAAATACAAGGACTATCCGCGCCTGGGCTCCATCGTCGGCTACGCCACGCTGAAGACCGCGGCCGAAGCGATCAGGAAGGCGACCAGCCTGGATCAGGAAAAGCTGGTCGCGGCGATGAAAGGCCTGCAGGTCGACACGCCCATCGGCAGGATCACCTTCCGCGCGCTCGACCATCAGGCCACCATGGGTGCCTACGTCGGCCGCCTCGGCGTGAAGGACGGCAAGGGCGTGATGAGTTCCTTCAGCTTCGCCGACGGCGCCAAGTTCCTGCCTGCGGACGATGCCGTCAGGAAAATGCGGCCGGCGGAGTAGTCCGAATATCCCGCTTCTCCCTCTCCCTGCGCTGGAAAGAGATTGCAATACGCCCCTTCCCGCCTAGGGAGGGGGAACGCCCTGCCCGGCACACCGCAACAGAAGTCGATCGAGCCGCACTTGAGCCTTAGCGCCTTTCTGGTCCAACTCCTCAACGGCCTCGCTTCGGCCTCGTCGCTGTTCCTGGTCGCGGCGGGACTGTCGATCATTTTCGGCGTCACTCGCATCGTCAACTTCGCGCACGGGTCGCTGTACATGCTGGGCACCTATATCGCCTACAGCCTGGTCAAGGTCTTCGGCGGCGGCATGCTCGGTTTCTGGGGCGGGGTGCTCTGCGCCGGCATCGCCGTGGGCCTGTTCGGCGCGCTGGTGGAACGGCTGCTGCTGCGGCGGCTTTACCACGCGCCTGAGCTGCTGCAGTTGCTCGCCACGTTCGCCCTGGTGCTGATCATCCGCGACTTCGCGCTGTGGACCTGGGGAGCGGAAGACCTGCTCGGGCCGCGTGCGCCGGGACTGGGAGGCGCGATCGACATCGCCGGGCGCCAATTCCCCGAGTACGACCTGCTCCTGATCGCGCTCGGCCCGCTGGTGCTGGGCCTGCTGTGGCTGCTGCTCACGCGCACGCGCTGGGGCACGCTGGTGCGCGCGGCGACCGAAGACCGCGAGATGGCCGGCGCGCTGGGCGTGAACCAGGCCTGGCTGTTCACCAGCGTATTCGCGCTCGGCTCCTTTCTTGCGGGCCTGGGCGGCGCGATCCAGATTCCACGCGAGCCAGCGGTGCTGACCATGGACCTGACGATTCTGTCGGATGTGTTCGTGGTGGTGGTGGTCGGCGGCATGGGCAGCATACCCGGCGCCTTCCTCGCCGCGGTGATCATAGGCGTGCTCAAGGCCATGTGCATAGGCATAGGCATAGGCAATGTCAGCGCCTTAGGCATCGATTTCTCCTTTTCCAAACTGACCCTGGTAGTGGAGTTCATCGTCATGGCGGTGGTGCTGGTGATTCGGCCCTGGGGATTGCTCGGACGACAGCAGAGCATACCGCGCGGCGCGGCATCGGTCGAGCCGCCTTTGTACCTCCCGCCGCCCGCCCTGCTCAAAGGGCTGGCGGCGGCGCTGCTCATGCTCGCGCTGCTGCCGCTGTTCTCGGACCGCTACACCCTGGTGCTGCTGACCGATATCCTGGTATTCGCGCTGTTCGCGGTCAGCCTGCATTTCATCATGGGTCCGGCCGGAATGCATTCCTTCGGCCACGCGGCTTACTTCGGCTTGGGCGCCTATGCCGCAGCACTCTTGTTCAAACACGCAGTACCAATGGAGGCGGCGCTGTTGTTGGCGCCGTTAGTCGGTGGTCTGGGAGCGCTGGTTTTCGGCTGGTTTTGCGTGCGCCTGTCGGGCGTGTATCTCGCCATGCTGACGCTCGCCTTCGCGCAGATCGCCTGGTCGGTCGTGTACCAGTGGGATGCCTTCACCGGCGGCTCGAACGGACTGGTCGGGATCTGGCCCGCGAATTGGCTCGCTTCCAAGACTGCGTTCTACTATCTTGCGCTCGCACTGTGTGCCGGCGGAGTCATTTTGCTATGGCGCATCGTATTCTCGCCCTTCGGCTACGCGCTGCGCGCCGGCCGCGACTCGCCGCTGCGCGCCGACGCCATCGGTATCGACGTGCGCCGGCAGCAGTGGCTGGGGTTCGCGCTGGCGGGCGTGCTCGCCGGCCTAGCCGGAGCGGTGCATGCTTTTTCCAAAGGCAGCATCTCGCCCGATACCTTGTCGATCCCGCGCTCGGTGGACGGCCTGGTGATGGTGCTGATGGGCGGCATCCAGACCCTCACCGGCGCGGTGGCCGGCGCCGCCCTGTTCACCTGGCTGCAGGACAGCATCGCGCGCCAGACCGAATTTTGGCGCGCCTTGCTCGGCGGCATCATCCTGTTTCTGGTGCTCGCGTTCCCGCAGGGCATCGCCGGCTTCATCCGCGAGCGCTGGGACGCGAGAAAGGACGCCGAATGACCGAAACCATTGTATTGCGCGTCTCGAATCTGTCCAAGTCCTACGGGGGCGTGCAGGCCGTCAACGCTGTCAGCTTCAGTCTCGCCTCGGGCGAACTGCTGGCGCTGATCGGCCCCAACGGCGCGGGCAAGACCACCTGCTTCAACCTGTTGAACGGCCAGATCGCGGCCGACAGCGGCAGCACCGAATTCGAAGGCCGCAGTCTGATCGGCTTGAAGCCGCGCCAGATCTGGCGCCTGGGAGTGGGGCGCACGTTCCAGATCACCGCCACCTTCGCCTCCATGACGGTGCGCGAAAACGTGCAAACCGCCTTGCTCAATTTTCACGGCAGGCTCAACTCGCTCGTTTCGCTGGCCGAGCGGCTGTACGTCGACGAGGCGATTGAATTGCTTGCGCGCGTGGGCATTGCCGAACAGGCCGCACGCCCCTGCGCGGTGCTCGCCTATGGCGACTTGAAGCGCGTGGAGCTCGCCATCGCGCTCGCCAACCGGCCGCGCCTGCTGCTGATGGACGAACCGACCGCGGGTATGGCGCCGCGGGAGCGCGCGGCCCTGATGCGGCTCACCGCCGAGCTCGCGCGCGCATCCGCCATCGCCGTGCTGTTCACCGAGCACGACATGGACGTGGTATTCGCCCATGCCGATCGCGTCATCGTTTTGAACCGGGGGTGCATCATCGCCGAAGGCAAGCCGGCCGAAGTGCGCGCCAACCGGGAGGTGCAGCAAGTCTACCTCGGCTCTGGCAGCCTCTTTGGGGCTGAGCATGCTTGAAGTAAAAGGCGTCAACAGCGCCTATGGCCGGGCGCACATCCTCTACGATCTCAGCCTGTCGGCCAAACGCGGCGAAGTAGTGGTGCTGCTGGGGCGCAACGGCGCAGGCAAGTCCACCACGCTGAAAACGCTGATCGGCCTGGTGCGGCCGCTCGCGGGCGAGATCAGCTTCGACGGCCGGCGCATCGAGCGACTGGAGCCCTATCAGATCGCGCGCCTCGGCCTGGGTTACGTACCCGAGGAGCGGCGCATATTCACCGATCTCAGCGTGATGGAAAACCTCGAGGTGGGCCGACAGGCGCCGCGCGCCGGCGCGCCGCAGTGGACGCCGGCGAAACTGTTCCGGTTGTTCCCCAATCTGGCCGGCATGCGCGAGCGGCCCGGCGCGCGCATGTCGGGCGGGGAGCAGCAGATGCTCACCATCGCGCGCACGCTGATGGGCAATCCCTCCGCCATCCTGCTGGACGAGCCTTCCGAGGGCCTGGCGCCGGTGATCGTCGAGCAGATGGCGAAAACCATCCTGGAACTGAAACAGGAAGGGCTGTGCGTATTGCTGTCAGAGCAGAACCTGCATTTCGCCAATCTGGTCGCCGATCGCGCATATATCATCGAGAAAGGCCACATCCGCTATCAGGGCACGATGGCCGAGCTTGCCGCCGACGGGCAGGTGCGCGCCACCTACCTGTCCGTCTGAACCATGAGCAGGCGCAAACCTGGCTGGATCGCGCAACTCGGAGGCAAGCTGTTGTACGATAGCGTTACGACGCTGATTTTGCCAGGATTGGAGATCGAGCATGAACCAGCAACCGCTATGTGAGCTCGCCGACTTGGCAGCGACCGTGCCTTCGCGCTCGCCAAACAAGGCGCGGGGGTGAGCGCGCCCGGGATCTACCGGCCGGGCGGCCCTTACGGCCTGCTCACCGGGCTCGCCTGGTTTTCTTTCGACAAGCAGAAACATCGCTTTCGCCTGGAGAGCGTGCACCCGGAATACAGCGTCGAGGAAATCCGCGACCAGACCGGCTTTGAATTCGATTGTTCGGACCAGGTGCCATTCACGCCCGCCCCCGAGCCTGAAATACTGGCGCTGGTTCGTGGCCGAATACGCAACGAAATCGCGGAAACTTATCCGTGCTTTGCTTCGACTTTCGCCAACAGAGCTGGAATCATGAGCGGCCGAGCGCGACGAGGATTTCATGGTGTCTGAGCGCGACGCCGCTTCCGTCCCCCGCCGCGTCATTCTGGCGCTGCTCCTGGGCGGCCTGATTGTTCTCGGCTATCTGGTGCTCGCCTGGTTCATCGTGCCGGCGGTTTGGGCCGCCATCCTCGCCTATGTCACCTGGCCCATCTACACACGACTGCGCTGGCTCCTGCGCGGGAATGCCATGGGCAGCGCGTTGCTTATGACCCTGTTGCTCACGACTGCGTTCGTGCTGCCGCTGTTGTGGCTTATCGCCCTGCTGCAGGCTGAATTCGTCGTTGCCTACGGGGCCGCCTCCGCCTACCTGGCCGAGGGAACGCATCGGCTGCCGGATTTCGTCCTGCGCCTGCCGTGGCTAGGCGAACGGCTGCAAGACCTGCTCGACCAATTCACCACCGACCCGGCCGCACTGCGTGCCCAACTGGCGAGCTGGGCACGGCAATGGCTGGGCGAACTGGGAGATCTGGTCGGCGGAGTGGCGCACAATGCGCTCAAGCTGGGCTTCGCCGTGCTCACGGTTTTGTTCATTTACCGCGACGGGGAAAGCCTGCTCGACCAGTTGCGGCGGGTATTGCGGCGCTTCCTCGGCATGCGCGTCGATGGCTACTTTGCCGCAATCGGCACCACCACCAAGGCGGTTCTCTACGGTCTGGTCCTGACCGCGTTGGCACAAGGCCTGCTGGCCGGCGTAGGCTACTGGTTTGCCGGAGTGCGGGCGCCGGTGCTGTTCGGTGCGTTCACCGCGCTCATCGCACTGATGCCTTTCGGCACGCCTTTCGTCTGGGGCTCCCTGGGCGCCTGGCTGCTGTTCAGCGGCAAGACGCTCGAAGGCATCGGCCTGCTGCTGTGGGGCACGCTGGTCGTGAGTTGGGTCGACAATCTGATACGGCCGCTGGTGATCAGCAGCGCCACGCAGATTCCTTTTCTGCTGGTGATGTTCGGCGTGCTCGGCGGCCTGGCGGCCTTCGGCCTGATCGGCATGTTTATCGGGCCGGTGATCGTGGCCGTGCTTCTGGCCGTCTGGCGGGAGTGGCTGGAGGACCAGGCGCCGGGACCCGGAGAGCCGCACGCCGATTGAGTTGGCTGCCAGGACGTCAGCGGTGGCCTTTCTGGCCCTTGCGTCCATGCCGCCACTGCCCTGGGATAGCGGCCGCTGCAGTGTGTCGAGTCCGCAGTCTGGCGCCACCAGCGCCCCGCGCGGCCTGACGCCGGCGCAGCGTCAGGCGTTTGCACTAGTACAACAAATCTCTAATTTCGAAACATTGTTCGAATGTGCCATTACGCTCCACAACTAAGTGTCTCGATACCAGTCCTCACCAAGGCTCCAAAAACAAAAAGCCCCGGCTGATGGCCGGGGCTTTTTGTTTTTTAAGGACCTGACGATGACCTACTTTCGCATGGGTAATCCATACTATCATCGGCGCAACACCGTTTCACGGCCCTGTTCGGGAAGGGAAGGGGTGGGACCAGCGTGCTATGCTCGTCAGGAATTCGGGGATCAGGTGTCAGGATTCAGGAACCAGGAACCAGGATTCAGGGACTCCTCTGACATCTGACGCAATTGGAGCAAGTAAAGTTGGGTTGGTAAATTGTAGGTCAAGCGCTTGGGGTCAGGTCTTGCTGATTCCTGATCCCTGATTCCTGATACCTGGTGATGCTTAAGGTTATAGGATCAAGCCGCACGGTCAATTAGTACTCGTTAGCTCAAGGCATTACTGCCCTTCCACACCGAGCCTATCAACGTCATCGTCTTTGACGAACCTTTAGGAGGGTCAAGCCCTCGGGAAGTCTCATCTTGAGGCGAGTTTCCCGCTTAGATGCTTTCAGCGGTTATCTCTTCCGTATTTAGCTACCCGGCGATGCGACTGGCGTCACAACCGGTACACCAGGGATACGTCCACTCCGGTCCTCTCGTACTAGGAGCAGCCCCCCTCAAACTTCCAACGCCCACGGCAGATAGGGACCAAACTGTCTCACGACGTTTTAAACCCAGCTCACGTACCACTTTAAATGG
>SCTX01000144.1 GCA_004298385.1 Betaproteobacteria bacterium
TACCTGCACCCGCGCTCAGGCCTCATGCGGCCTCGCGCTCCAGCAGGTCACGATACAAAATGGCGGGATCGAGTTCGATCCCCCCATCCCAAACCAGAGTCATTGCCGCGGGATCAATCGCCACCCGGCGAAACTGATCCTGGTCGCGCCAAAGCTTGAACGCGCCGATTTCCAGCAAATTGCCGAGGTACACGCTTCCCTCCAGCCCGTCGTCGAAACGCAGCCATAAGCTGTAGTCGCTATCCGCCCGAAACTCGGTCAACTTACCCATGAATGCCTCCGCTGAACGCCGACGGAATGAAAGTTGCTAATCCCAACTGAGCGCGCCTCCGGTCTGGTACTCGATCACCCGGGTTTCGAAGAAGTTGCGCTCTTTCTTCAGATCGGTCATTTCGCTCATCCAGGGGAAAGGGTTGCTCGCCCCAGGGTAAAGCTGTTCCACGCCGATCTGCTGGCACCGGCGATTGGCGATGTAGCGCAGATATTCCTTGAACATCGGCGCATTCAGCCCGAGCACGCCGCGCGGCATGGTGTCCTCGGCATAGCGGTACTCGAGTTCGACCGCCGTTTTCACGTGACCCTGGATCTCGTCGCGGAACACCGGGGTCCAGAGATGAGGATTTTCCATCTTGATCTGATTGATCAGGTCGATGCCGAAATTACAGTGCATCGATTCATCGCGCAGGATGTACTGGTACTGCTCCGCGGCGCCGGTCATCTTGTTCTGGCGCCCCATGGCGAGAATCTGGACGAAACCGACGTAGAAAAACAGCCCCTCCATGATGCAGGCAAATACGATCAGACTCTTGAGCAGCTGCTGGTCGGCCTGGGGCGTGCCGGTCTTGAATGCCGGATTGGTGAGCGTGTCGATGAACGGGATCAGAAACTCGTCCTTGTCGCGGATGCTTCCAATCTCATGATAGGCATTGAACACCTCGCCTTCGTCCAAACCCAGGCTCTCGACGATGTACTGGTAGGCGTGGGTATGAATCGCCTCTTCAAAAGCCTGGCGCAGCAGATACTGGCGGCACTCCGGCGCGCTGATGTGGCGATAAGTGCCGAGCACGATGTTGTTCGCGGCGAGCGAGTCGGCGGTGACGAAAAAACCAAGATTACGTGTGATAATGCGGCGCTCGTCCTCGGTCAGACCGTTCGGGTCCTTCCACGTGGCGATGTCGCGGCTCATGTTGATTTCCTGCGGCATCCAGTGGTTGGCGCAGGCGGACAGATACTTCTCCCACGCCCACTTGTACTTGAACGGCACGAGCTGGTTGACATCGGTGCGCCCGTTGATGATGCGCTTATCCTCCACGCGGATGCGGCGCAGCTCTTCGGCGCGAACGGCCGGAACGGTTTGCTCGGGGGCCTGCTCCTGCCGTGCTGCGGCATTGGCGGATAACGCGGGCATGAATCCCCGCGCCGCCTGCATCCCCAGGCCCGGGATCGGGGAAACCGCCATTTCATCGTCAAAATTGAGCATGTTCATCTCTTCAGTCTTCCTGCCTGCTTATTGGCATGCCTCGCATTCCGGATCGTCAATCGAGCAAAATTTCGGCTCAGCCGGCTCGGAACTCTGGGCCGCGGAGGGCATCCCGCCCTCGGGCACGGCATTCAACTGCCCTGCCTTCACCGTGGATTTCTCGGCGTGGGTTGCGCCCATTGAACGCAGGTAATAGGTCGTTTTCAGGCCGCGCTTCCACGCGAGTTTGTAGGTGTCGTCCAGCCGCTTGCCCGAAGCGCCGGCCATATAGATATTGAGCGACTGCGACTGATCGATCCATTTTTGCCGCCGCGCCGCCGCCTCGACCAGCCACTGCGGCTCGACTTCGAACGCCGTGGCGTAGAGGTTGCGCAGTTCGGCCGGCACACGGTCGATCTTCGCCAGGTTGCCGTCGAAATACTTGAGATCGGCGATCATCACCTCGTCCCACAAACCCAGGCGCTTCAGGTCATTCACCAGATATTCGTTGACCACGGTAAATTCGCCCGACAGGTTCGACTTCACATACAGGTTCTGGTAGGTCGGCTCGATTGAAGCCGACACGCCGATGATGTTGGCGATGGTGGCGGTCGGCGCGATGGCGAGGCAGTTGGAGTTGCGCATGCCGTGCTGCTTGATGCGCTCGCGCAAGCCCTCCCAATCCATGCCGGAGCTCATGTCGATTTCCACATGGCCGCCGCGCTCCTCGCGCAGCAGGGCCAGGGTATCCTGCGGCAGGATGCCGCGGTCCCACAGCGAGCCGCGGTAGGAGGAGTAGCGACCGCGCTCCTCGGCCAACTCGGTCGATGCCATGTAGGCATAATAGGCGACCGCCTCCATGGAACGGTCGGCGAACTCCACCGCCTCCTGGGAAGCGTAGGGAACGCGCAGCACGTGCAGGCAGTCCTGGAAACCCATGATGCCCATGCCCACCGGGCGGTGCTTGAGGTTCGAATTGCGCGCCTTGCCGACCGCGTAATAATTGATGTCGATGACGTTGTCCAGCATGCGCATCGCCGTGGCGATCGTGCGCCGCAGCTTATCGTGATCGAGTTTGCCGTCCTTGAGGTGCGCGACCAGGTTCACTGAACCCAGATTGCATACCGCGATCTCCTGCTCGTTGGTGTTTAGCGTGATCTCGGTGCAAAGGTTCGAACTGTGCACCACACCGACATGGGACTGCGGCGAACGGATATTGCACGGGTCCTTGAAGGTGATCCAGGGATGCCCGGTCTCGAACAGCATCGACAGCATTTTGCGCCACAATTGCAGCGCCGGGATCTTCCTGGCGAGCTTATGCTCGCCCCTCGCCGCCTTCTCCTCGTAGGTCGTATACGCTTTCTCGAACTCCTTGCCGAACTTGTCGTGCAAGTCGGGGCAGTCCGAGGGAGAGAATAGCGTCCACTCGCCATTTTCCATCACCCGTTTCATGAACAGGTCCGGGATCCAGTTGGCCGTGTTCATGTCGTGGGTGCGGCGGCGGTCATCGCCGGTATTCTTCCTCAGTTCAAGGAATTCCTCGATGTCCAGGTGCCAGGCTTCCAGATAGGCGCACACGGCGCCCTTGCGCTTTCCGCCCTGGTTTACGGCTACGGCGGTATCGTTGACGACTTTCAGGAACGGGACCACGCCCTGCGACTTGCCGTTCGTGCCCTTGATGTGCGAGCCCAGGGCGCGCACCGGCGTCCAGTCGTTGCCCAGACCGCCCGCGTACTTGGCCAGCAGGGCGTTGTCCTTGATCGATTCGTAGATGCCGTCGAGGTCGTCCGCGACCGTGGTCAGGTAGCAGCTCGAAAGCTGCGAACGCGGAGTGCCGGAATTGAACAGCGTCGGCGTCGAACTCATGAAATCGAAGGACGACAGCACCTGGTAGAACTCGATGGCACGCGCCTCGCGGTCGATCTCGTTCAGCGCCAGACCCATGGCGACCCGCATATAGAAAGCCTGCGGCAGTTCGATGCGTTGCCCGTGGTCGTGCAAAAAGTAGCGGTCATACAAGGTCTGCAGGCCGAGATAGCCGAACTTCAGGTCGCGCGCGGCGTCCAGCGATTTGCCCAGGCGCGCCAGGTCGAATTTCGCCAGCCGCTCGTCCAACAGTTCGGCGGCGATGCCGCGCCTGATGAATTCCGGAAAATACTCGGCGTAACGATTGGCCATTTGCGCCTGCGGCACTTCCTCGCCGAGGATCTCGATGCGAATGGTGTTGAGCAGCAGCCGTGCGGTGACGAAGCTGTAGGCGGGATCTTTTTCGATCAGCGCGCGCGACGACAGGATCGCCGACTTGCGGATTTCCTCGATCGGCACGCCGTCGTAGAGGTTTTTCAGCGTCTCGTTGAAAATAATGCCCGGATCGACGGCATCGCCCAGGCCTTCGCAACAAGCCTTGAGCAGATTCTTCAACCCGGCCAGGTTTATCGGCCGCCTCACGCCGTTCTCGATCACGTGCAGTTCCGGGGCGGCGGCCTTGCCTTTCTGCTTCGCCTGTTCCAAGGTGCGCGCCTTGGTACGCTGCTCGCGGTAAAGCACGTAGGCTCGGGCTACCTCGTGCTCGCCGGAGCGCATCAGCGCCAGCTCGACCTGGTCCTGGATGTCTTCAATATGGAAGGTGCCGCCGCCGGGCTGGCGCCGCGCCAGCGCAGCGACCACGCCTTCGGTGAGCCTTGCAACCAATTCGCGGATGCGCGCCGAAGCCGCACCCTGACCGCCTTCGATCGCAAGAAACGCCTTGGTCATCGCAACCGAGATCTTGCCCGGGTCGAAACCGACCACCGCGCCATTGCGCCGAATGATTCGGTAGTCGGGATAGGCCGATTGGCTCACTGCGGGCACTTCGGCAACATTGGCACCGGCCGGGGATGGCGTTTTTTGTGAATCGGTGACAAGCTGCATCTGCATTCCCCCTCTTGTTCTAATGCGCCAATCGCTGCATTTCTGTTGCTGGCCTTATATTTTGGTTCCGATCACAACCACAATATATAGTAGTTCGTTACCAGTTCGCAACTAATTTTAGTGGCGCGCTTTTGATTTTGCAAGAAGTTTTTGGAAATTTTTTGTTCCGGGCGGAAACGAACGCGAAAACGCGAAGGACGCACAAGACGGCATTAGCCGCGTCTCGCCTACGAGGAAATCGTGAACCGGATGTGCCGCCGCTCTAGCGGCGGCGAAAACAATCTTGCGCCTTCGCGGGGAATTCAGATGATGGAACTGCGAAAGCGAGGCCAATCGAAGCTCGGCCCGGGATCGGTCTTGCGCTCGGGGGCGATGTCGCAGTGGCCGGCGATGTCGGCGATCGGGTAGGCCGACTGCAGCGCGCGCGTGAGTTCTGCCAGCACGCGGTACTGCGCCTCGGCATAGGGCACGTCGTCCGCGCCCTCGAGCTCTATGCCGATGGAAAAGTCGTTGCAGCGGCGGCGCCCGCACCAGGCGGACTCGCCGGCATGCCAGGCGCGCTTCACGCAAGGCACGAACTGCAGCAGTTCGCCCGCGCGGCGGATAAGGAAATGCGCCGACACGCGCGCGCCGGCGAGGGTCCGGTAGTAAGGATGCTCCGCGTGGTCGAGTGCGTTGGTGAACAGCCGCACGACGCCGTCGCCGCCGAATTCGCCCGGGGGCAGGCTGATATTGTGGATCACCAGCAGCGTGACCGCCTCACCCGGCGGCCGCTCGTCGCAGTTGGGGGAGGCAAGATAGCGCGCGCTGTCCACGCGCCCGGCGGCATCGATCATCATGAGTGCGGTTCGTTGATCCCCAGCCGCGCCATGCGGTAGCGCAGGGCGCGAAACGTGATGCCGAGGAGCTTGGCCGCCGCAGTGCGGTTGAAGCGCGTCTTGCCCAGCGCTTCGAGTATGGCCTCGCGTTCGACCCGGTCCAGATAGTCCGGCAACGGCCATTTTTCGCCGGGTGGCGCCTCGACCGCCTGCCGCGGCGGCGTGAGCCGCAAATCGTCTGGCTGGATTTCCCTGCCGCCGCACAAGGCCACGGCGCGCTCCAGAATATTCTCCAGTTCGCGCACATTGCCGGGAAAATCGTACGC
>SCTX01000145.1 GCA_004298385.1 Betaproteobacteria bacterium
GGAGTGAGGAGTGAGGAGTGAGGAGTGAGGGCTAAGACCGTGCATGCAGCCGTCGATGGCCTTGCCGGGCCGCGCAAGAGAGCCCGGGACCATCCTTCGCCCTCCTCTCCTCCCTCCTCCCTGAAGACGAAGCTGGCAAAACTCGGCATTCACCGCGACTTCGATCTGGTTCTGCATTTGCCGCTGCGTTACGAGGACGAGACCCGGCTCACTCCGATCGCCGAGGCGCATGAGGGCGCCCCGGTGCAGGTCGAGGGCACGGTGATCGACAGCCAGATCGCCTATCGCCCGCGGCGCCAGCTCATTTGCAGGATCGAGGACGCGAGCGGTCTCCTGCATCTGCGCTTTCTCAATTTTTACGGCAGCCAGGCGAAAGCGCTGGCGCCGGGGGCGCGCGTGCGCGCCTTTGGCGAGGCGCGTCCGGGTTTCTTCGGCGCGGAGATGATCCACCCGCGCTATCGCCTCGTGCGCGCCGGCATGCCGCTGCCCGAGGCGCTGACGCCGATTTATCCGACCACGGCCGGGCTGCCGCAGGCGACCTTGCGCCGCCGGATCGCCGAGGCCCTGGCGCAATGCGAACTCGACGAAACCCTGCCGGCGGATATCCCCGAGCGCTTCGGCATGCCCGCGTTTCGCGACGCCGTCGACGCTTTGCACCGTCCACGGCCCGGTGAGGACGCGCGCGCGCTCACCGAGCGCAGCCACCCGGCCTGGCAGCGGATGAAGCTGGAAGAGCTGCTGGCGCAGCAACTGTCGATGCGACTGCATTACCGCGAGCGCAAGCGCAAGATCGCGCCGGCTTTGAGCCGGGCCGGCGCATTGACCACGGGCCTGCTCGAGCGCCTGCCATTCCGGCTGACGCGCGCGCAACGCCGCGTCTGGGTCGAGATCGAACGCGATCTGGGCCAGACCCATCCGATGCACCGCCTGCTGCAGGGCGATGTCGGCAGCGGCAAGACCGTGGTCGCGGCGCTATCGGCGCTGCGCGCGGTGGAAAACGGCTTGCAGGCGGCGGTGATGGCGCCAACCGAAATCCTGGCCGAGCAGCATTTCCGCAAATTCTCCGAATGGCTCGCCCCTCTGGGGGTGCAGCTCACCTGGCTCTCGGGCAGCCAGAAAAAGAAGGAGCGCGCGGCGGCTGCCGCGGACATCGCTTCGGGCGCGACCCGCGTGGCGGTGGGTACGCATGCGCTTTTCCAGGAAGGCATAGTCTTCCAGTCGCTCGGCCTGGCCATTGTCGACGAGCAGCACCGCTTCGGCGTCGAGCAGCGCCTGGCGCTGCGCGCCAAGGGCTTGTGCATCCAGGGTTCGGGCGCCGGCGGCGCCGACGTGGAGCCGCACCAGTTGATGATGAGCGCCACGCCCATCCCGCGCACGCTGTCGATGAGCTATTACGCCGATCTGGACGTATCGCTGATCGACGAGCTGCCGCCGGGGAGACTACCGGTCACGACCAAGTTGATCGCCGCCGAGCGCCGCGATGAGGTGCTCCTCCGGGTGCGCGAGGCCTGCCGCGCCGGGCGCCAGGCCTACTGGGTATGCCCGCTGATCGAAGACAACGGCGTTGCGGCGGAAGCCCCTGCGGGCAATGCGCGCGCGCCGGGTCGGCGCCCGGGCCGCAGGCAGGCGGAGGCTCTGCAGTTGCAGACCGTGCTCGACACCCACGCGCGTCTCGCCGCCGAATTCCCCGAGCTCAGGGTGGGGCTGGCGCACGGGCGGCTTCCAGGCGCGGACAAGGCCGCGGTGATGGCGGATTTCGCCGCCGGCAAAATCCAGTTGCTGGTCGCGACCACGGTGATCGAGGTCGGCGTCGACGTGCCCAATGCCTCGCTGATGATCATCGAGCACGCCGAACGCTTCGGCCTGGCGCAACTGCACCAGTTGCGCGGCCGGGTCGGCCGCGGCGTGGCCGACAGCGTGTGCATCCTGCTCTACCAGAAGCCGCTGGGCGAGAGAGCGCGCGCGCGGCTCAAGGTAGTGTACGAGTCGAGCGATGGTTTCGACATCGCGCGCCAGGATCTGCTGATGCGCGGACCGGGCGAGTATCTGGGCGTGCGCCAGAGCGGCGCGCCGCTGCTGCGCTTCGCCGACATCGAGCGCGATGTCGGCTTGCTCGAGGCGGCGCGCGAGCTGGCGCCGCAGTTGCTGCAACAGCACCCGGAGCATGCGCGGCGGCACCTGGCGCGCTGGATGGCGGGAAAAAGCGAATTGATGAACGTCTGACACGATGAACCTCGCCCGGATCAAGGAGCGGCTCACGCTCTACGAAAGGCTGATGCGGCTGGATAAGCCGATCGGCACCCTGCTCTTGTTGTGGCCGACGCTGTGGGCGCTGTGGATCGCTTCGGACGGCCGGCCGGAATGGATGATGATTTGGATTTTCTCCCTGGGCACGCTGTTGATGCGCTCGGCCGGCTGCGTTATGAACGATCTCGCGGACCGGAATTTCGACGCGCACGTCAAGCGCACCAAGGACCGTCCGCTCGCCGCCGCTCTGGTGAGCGTGAAAGAAGCGCTGTGGCTGGCCGCGGTTCTGACTTTGGCGGCTTTCTGTCTGGTGTTGGTTTTAAACTGGCTCACGATTGCGCTCTCCTTTGTCGCGCTCGGCCTCGCCGGAACCTACCCTTTCACCAAGCGTTTTCTCGCCATGCCGCAGGCCTATCTGGGCGTGGCCTTCGGCTTTGGCATTCCCATGGCGTTTGCGGCCGTGGGCGACGATGTGCCGGCGCTAGCCTGGTGGCTGCTGCTGGCGAACATATTCTGGGCCATCGCTTACGACACCGAATACGCGATGGTGGACCGCGACGATGACATCAACATCGGCATCAAGACCGCCGCCATCACCCTTGGGCGCTTCGACGTCGCCGGGGTGATGCTATGCTATGCCGCCATGCTCGCCGTGCTCGCGCTGATCGGCAGGAGCCTCGATTTCGGTGTTTTTTATTTCCTGGGCCTGGGCGCGGCCGGGCTGCTCATGCTGTATCACTACGCGCTGATACGCGAGCGGCGGCGCGAGGCCTGCTTCAAGGCTTTTTTGCACAACAACTGGGTCGGCGCCGCTATTTTTGCCGGCATCGTGGCGAATTATCCGTGGCGTTAGAGGATGTTTCAAAATGAAAAATATGCGCGCCGAAAATCCGCGTGCCCGTAGTCCGGTAACGTACCCGCGGGAGATCCGGGGAGAAAGAGCTTCATGATTCACGTGTTGATCGTCGAGGAC
>SCTX01000146.1 GCA_004298385.1 Betaproteobacteria bacterium
GTTGCCGCCAAATACCAGCCATCGTCATTCAGCATTCGCAGTATTTCGCTGACCTTCATGGCGCCAGCATATCAAGGACTTCGTTTCTACGCTGGACCATGCGGTCTTGCGGCATAACGCAATATCAAGCACCGAAATGCCGAATAAAACGGCGTTTCCATCGCGGTGCGTGTCAACTGTTGCATGAAATCAACGTTTTGATGTACTGTATATTCATACAGGATGATGTTATTCGGCGTAAATAACCATGTTATTCCCCATCCCATGAGCCAAGATACTGTTTTTCAGGAACATTGTCTATCCAGCGCTCGACCGCCAAAATTGCTGGACCAGGTTCGCGCCGCGATCAGGCGGCTGAACTACAGCCGGCGTACGGAGGAGGCATATGTTCATTGGATCAAGCGTTACATTTATTTTCATGGCAAGCGCCATCCGAACGATCTCGGCGAAGCTGAGGCAACCGCTTTCCTTTCGTACTTGGCGTCGGAGCGCAAGGTGGCTGCGGCGACGCAAGGGCAGGCACTGGCCGCACTGCTGTTCTTGTACAAGCAGGTACTCGGGCGTGACTTGGGCTGGCTCGACGGGATGACGCGCGCCAAGCGTCCTGTGCGCCTGCCGACGGTGCTGTCGGTGCAGGAGGTCGAGGCGCTGCTCGCCGAGTTGCGCGGCGGCGCATGGCTGATGGCCGGCCTGCTCTATGGCGCGGGGCTGCGCCATTTCGAATGCCTGCGCTTGAGGGTGAAGGATGTGGACTTCAATTACCGCCAGCTTCTGGTGCGCGATGGCAAGGGGCAGAAGGATCGCGTGACGCTGTTGCCTGAGAAGCTGGTCGAGCCGCTGCAAGCCCATCTGGCCGAGGTGCGCCGGCTGCATGAGCGCGATCTGCGCGAAGGTTATGGCGAGGTGCATCTGCCGTTCGCACTCGCGCGCAAGTATCCGCGGGCGGGGTTCGAGTGGAGCTGGCAGTACGTGTTTCCCTCCAAAAATCGTTCCGCCGATCCGGATGACGGCGTCGCCCGCAGGCACCATCTGGACGACTCCGTGCTGCAGCGAGCGGTAAAGGCGGCGGCGCAAAGCGCGGGCATCGCGAAGCGCGTGTCCTGCCACACCCTGCGCCATTCCTTCGCCACGCATTTGTTGCACGACGGCTACGACATCCGCACCGTGCAGGAGCTGCTCGGCCATTCGGACGTGAGCACCAGCATGATCTACACCCACGTACTGAACAAAGGGGGCCGCGGCGTGAAAAGCCCCCTGGATCGCGCCGAGCAGCTGCGCGCCGGCTATCGACTTTCTGCGCCCGCAGCGCCCTGACACGGCGGCGGAAGAACTCAGCCTCGGATTCCCTGTCGAACCGCGTAGAATGCGCACTCTTGTCCGGGATCCAATGACCTCAATGCAGACTTTCACCGCTACCCACGCCCAGACGCAACTGTTCACCACCGCCGAATCCTGCCTGCTCGCACCCTATGGGCTCGGCGCGGGCAAGCTCGATGCGGTGTTCGGTTCGATCATGGCGCACCGGATCGACTATGCCGACCTGTACTTTCAGTACGTGCGCTCCGAGGGCTGGAGCCTGGAGGAGGGCATCGTCAAGGCGGGCAGCTTCAACATCGAGCAGGGCGTGGGCGTGCGCGCCGTCTCCGGCGAGAAAACCGCCTTCGCTTTCTCCGACGATATCAGCCTGGTGGCGCTGGAAGACGCGGCCAAGGCCACGCGCGCGATTGCGCAGCGCGGGCAGTCGGGCCGCGTGCGCGCGCACGGCCGTAACGCGATGGCGCGGCGCGTCGCCGGGCGCGACCTGTATCGTCCGGCCGATCCGCTCGCGTCGCTGCCGGACGAAGACAAGGTGCGGCTGCTCGAGCGCCTGGAGGGCCATGCGCGCGCGCTCGATGCGCGCGTGGTGCAGGTAATGGCGGGGCTCGCCGGCGAGTACGAGGTGATGCTGGTGGCGCGTTCGGATGGCCTGATGGCGGCCGATGTGCGTCCGCTGGTGCGCCTGTCGATCACCGTGATCGCGGAAGAAAATGGCCGGCGCGAACAGGGCAGCGCCGGCGGCGGCGGGCGTTTCGATTACGCCTACTTCGACGACGAGCGCCTGCGGCAGTATGCCGGGATGGCGGTGGACCAAGCACTGGTGAATCTGCGCGCGCGGCCGGCGCCGGCGGGTAGCATGACGGTGGTGCTCGGGCCGGGCTGGCCGGGGATACTGCTGCACGAGGCGATCGGTCACGGTCTCGAGGGCGATTTCAACCGCAAGGGCAGTTCGGCCTTCTCCGGCCGCATCGGCCAGCGCGTCGCGGCCAGGGGCGTCACCGTGGTGGACGATGGCACCATTGCCGACCGGCGCGGGTCGCTCAATATCGATGACGAGGGCAATGTCAGCCAGCGCACGGTGCTGATCGAGGACGGCATCCTGCGCGGCTACATGCAGGATAGCCTGAACGCGCGCCTGATGGGCGTGCCGGTTACCGGCAACGCCAGGCGCGAGTCCTATGCCCACACCACCCTGCCGCGCATGACCAACACCTATATGCCGAACGGCGACAGGGACCCGCGGGAGATCATCGCTTCGGTCAAGCGCGGCCTGTACGCCGTTAACTTCGGCGGCGGGCAGGTGGACATCACCAGCGGCAAGTTCGTGTTCTCCGCCTCCGAGGCCTACATGATCGAGAACGGCAAGGTCGGCTATCCGGTGAAAGGCGCCACCCTCATTGGCAACGGGCCGGATGTTCTCAAGCGCGTGTCCATGATCGGCAACGACATGCGCCTCGACACCGGCGTCGGCACCTGCGGCAAAGAAGGTCAGAGCGTGCCGGTGGGTGTGGGGCAGCCAACGCTCAGGATAGACGGTTTGACGGTGGGCGGGACCGCGTAGGGGCAGCAGGCTCGCGCATCATTGGGCAGCGTGCCAGCGCAGCCATTGCGCGCTCCGCGCGCCAACCGTGTTTTTTGGTGCGGATGATGAACCCATCCGCACCAAAAAACACGGTTATGAATAACCCCAGGAAGGCTCTTGGGGTTTCAATCGAGATCGCCGATGGCGCGCGGACAGGTTCATCGTCCGTGCGCCATCGACGATCTGCGCGGACGGGACGCCGGCCGCGCAAGTGCGGGTACTGCTACGATTCGTAGCGGGCCTGCCAGCCCGAGTCCGCTAGCGCTCGGCCCAGCCCTTCGAGCGTTTGAGCGCGCGCGTCCAGCCCTGCATGCGCGCTTTCGCGTCACTGCGGCTCATGGCCGGCTCGAAGCGGCGCCCGACCGCCCACTGGAGGCCGATTTCGGCGGTGTCTTTCCACACGCCCGTGGCGAGCCCGGCCAGATAGGCCGCGCCGAGCGCCGTGGTCTCCAACACTTTGGGGCGTACCACCGGCACGCCGAGGATGTCTGCCTGGAATTGCATCAGCATGCCATTGGCGGCGGCGCCGCCATCGACGCGCAGTTCCTTCAGCCGGATGCCGGCGTCTTGTTGCATTGCCTGCAGCAACTCGGCCGACTGAAACGCGATGGCTTCGAGGGCCGCCCGGGCGATGTGCGCCCGCGTCGTTCCGCGCGTCAGCCCAAGCATGGCGCCGCGCGCGTAAGCGTCCCAGTGCGGCGCGCCCAGGCCGGCGAAGGCCGGCACCAGGTAGACTCCGCCAGTGTCCTCCACGCTCGCGGCGAGCGCTTCGATTTCGCCCGATGCGCGGATGATGCCCAGGCCGTCGCGCAGCCACTGCACCACCGCTCCTGCGACGAACACGCTGCCTTCCAGTGCGTACCGTGGCTTCGATCCGGGCTGCGCGCAGCGGGTTGTGAGCAGGCCGTGCCTGGACGGCACGGCTTCGGCGCCGGTGTTGAGCAGCATGAAACAGCCGGTGCCGTAGGTATTCTTGGCCATGCCTGGAGCGTGACAGCCCTGACCAAAGAGCGCGGCCTGCTGGTCGCCGGCGATGCCGGCGATCGGGATCCGGGCGCCGAAGATTTTTTTTGCGCTCTCGCCATAGAGGTGGGAAGAGGGCAGCACCCGCGGCAGCAGCGAGCGCGGAATCCGGAACAGGGCGAGCAGCCCCTCGTCCCAGGCGCCGGCGTGAATGTTGTACAGCATGGTGCGTGAGGCGTTCGAGACATCGGTGACGTGCAAGGCGCCGCCGGAGAGCTTCCACGCGAGCCAGGTGTCCACGGTTCCGAATGCGAGCTCGCCGCGCTCGGCGCGCAGCCTCAGGCCCGGGATGCCGTCCAGCAGCCAGGCGAGCTTGGTGGCGGAGAAATACGGGTCGAGCACAAGGCCGGTCTTGCTGCACACGGCCTGCGTCTTGCCGCGACGCTTTAGGCTGTCGCACGCGGCGGCGGTGCGCCGGTCCTGCCAGACGATCGCGTTATACACCGGCCGGCCGGACTGGCGCTCCCACAGGATGGTGGTCTCGCGCTGATTGCTAATGCCAAGGGCGGCGATGTCGGTCGCTTTCAGAGCGGCCCGCGCGAGCGCGCGGCGGGCGACCTGCAGTTGCGAGGCCCAGATTTCCTCCGGGTCGTGCTCCACCCAGCCCGGTCGCGGGAAGATCTGGCGGAATTCCTGCTGCGCCAAGGCGCGCACGCTGCCGTCTTCGGCAAACACGACGGCGCGGGAACTGGTGGTGCCTTGATCGAGGGCGAGGATGTGCTTCATATATGCGAAGGATCGAATCGGAGCGATGTTTTTTCCACGAATTTCGTCAGTGAGAGAACAGTTGCATCGCCACGGTTTGCGCAGCGGCACGCAGGTCCCGGGCGATGGCGATCGCGGCCGATTTATTGATCTGCTCGGCCAGTCCCAGTAGGACAATGCCCTGGGCCATATGTTGATTCGCGTCGAGAACCGGCGCTGCGATGATGGTAACGCCATTAATGTAGTTACTACGATCGATACTGTAGCCGTTTCGCTTGACCGACTCCACCTCCTTGCGCCAGACGCCGAGTTTGGGCGCGTTGTCCCAACGAAGTGAGCGGAAGTGCCGCGCGACATCGCTCCATGGATGATGGCCGAATGCGGCGACGCACCTGCCGGAGGCGCTGATCAGCGCGGGGAACCGGCTGCCTACAACAACATGCAGACCTAAACGAGCCGGTGAGCGCGACAGCGCGACCACTATCATGTATTCCAAGCCGAGCATCTCGACGCCGATTGCGGTCAAGCCGTACTGTTTGGATAGACGATCGAGCTCCGGCTGAACCAGCGTGGCAAAGCTGCTATTTTCGAGAACTGCTCGCGCAAGGGGAAGCATCCCCAGATCAAGTCTATAGCGCTTCGAGTAAGCATCCACTTTTACCAGCTTCTCTTCAATTAGCGCGCGCAGTATATGCAGGCAGGTGCTGGGAACCAGATCGAGTGATTGCGCAATGGCTTTCAGCCCGAGCGGTGAAGCGCTATTTCCGAGAAGGCGAAGAATAGCGATCGCACGGGTTACTGCCGGCACCGCGCGCACACGCGGCGAACGGCGTTGCGACTTGCTTCCGGCGGAAGTTCCTGGCGCAGAAGAGGGTGTTTTCATTGTCTCGGCTAAGCCGCCTTTACGTTCGATGCCCGATTGTACAATATTGTATTAATACAATGTAAGAACGCATTTGACAAACTCTGCATGAGACATTATTGTTGGGACAAATCGAAAGATCACGCCGCATTACGAAAGCCGACGATGACCAAGCTGACGGATTACACCAGTTTTGCCGATGCGCAGAACCAGTATTCCGCGGACAAGCTGTGGCAACTATTCGATGGAAATCGCGCGCACCTGAATATTGCACACGAATGCATCGACCGCCACGTGGACGGCGAGCGCACTGCCGTCATCATTGCGCACGCCGACGGTCGCGACGAGATTCTGAGTTTTCGCGAGCTTGCCGAAGGGTCGTCCCGTTTCGCGCACTACCTTGCGGCGGAAGGGGTGCGCTCGGGCGATCGCATCGCGGTGATGCTGGAGCCGTCGCGGCCGTTCTACGTCGCCCTTTTCGGCACGATGAAGCTTGGCGCGATTGCGGTTCCGCTGTTCACTCTGTTTGGACCGGACGGTATCAGACTCCGTGTCGAAGACTGCTCGCCGAAGTTGCTGGTGACGAATTCGGAGAAAGCGCAAGTCGCGACCGGGATCGGGAACATCAAAGTCGTCGTTGCCGATGAAGAATTCATGAGCGGCCTCGAGCGCCATTCCTCTGGATTCACGCCGAAGACGCGAGCCGACGACTTCGCCATTTTTCAATATACTTCGGGTACGACGCGCGAGCTTCCGGAAGCAGTCAAGCACACGCATCGGTCAATCGTCACGCTGATGCTTGCCGCGCTTTATGGCACCGGCTTGCGCCCCGGCGATCGCTTCTTTTGCCCGTCTTCACCGGCCTGGGGGCATGGCATGTGGCACGGTACGCTCGCGCCGTTGGCGCTTGGTATCACCATAGGCGCGTACTCGGGCAAGTTCAACGCCGAGCGTCTTCTGCGCGCGTTGCAGGACCATCGGTTTACGAATATCGCAGCCGCGGCGACGCATTACCGAATGATGCGAAATGCCGGCGTGGCCTCACGCTACCGTTACTTCCTCGAGAAAGTCTCATTCACGGGGGAGCCGATCGACAGCGAAACGGAGAAGTTTGTCCAGGCAACGTTCGGTCATCCGGCGTGCAGCATGTACGGCACGACCGAGACGGGCGTTACCCTGGTCAGTTATCCGGGTGCGAAGGATTTCATGGTCAAGCCAGGGTCTCTGGGCAAGCCAGTCCCAGGCGTCCGCGTTGAAGTGCAGGACGCGAACGGGATGCCTTGCGCGCCGGGCGTGACCGGTGAACTGAAGGTCTGGCGCCGCGATCGCTGGATTCCCACCAAAGACCTCGGTCGTGTCGACGAAGCGGGTTACTTCTATCATGGCGGCCGCGCGGACGACGTGATCATCTCCGCCGGCTGGACCATGAGCGCGGTCGAGATTGAAGACGCGGTGCTCAAGCACCCGGATGTCTTAGAAGCCGCGGCGATCGGCGTTCCCGACCCGTTGCGCGGCCAGGTGGTCAAAGCCTTTGTGGTTTCAAACCGTCCGGGTGATGATGCATTTTCCCGGGAAATCGAGGATCTCGTGCGCAGCCGGCTGAGCCAGCACGAATATCCGCGTCAGATCGCGTTCGTAACGGCGCTTCCAAAAACACCTGCCGGCAAAGTGAATCGCAAGGTGCTGCGCGCGCGCGAGCAGGCCGCTTGATAGATACCGAAATGAAGGAGCACGCCATGCCGAGAAAGGCAAGAACTGAACGCGAATTTCCAAAGATTACGGAACAAGGTCTCGACGATTTGCGCCGGCGCATCGGTGTAAAGATCGGCGATATGGCGGAGCCGTGGTGCTACGAGGCGACGCGCGACAACATCCGTCACTACGCGCATGGGATCGGCGACGACAACCCGCTCTGGTGCGATCCGGAGTACGCGGCAGGCACCAAACACGGCGGCATCATCGCCCTGCCCAGTTTCCTGTTCAGCACGAATCGCATCATCTCGGGATATGTCGGCGGCATTCCCGGTGTTCACGCCATGTGGTCGGGCGCAGACTGGTCTTGGCACAAGACGATTCATAGAAACGATACGATTTCGACCGAGGCGTGGCTCAAGGACCTGGTCGAACACCAAACCAAATTCGCAGGTCGCGCGATCCAGCAGACTTACCACGTAGGCTTCTACAATCAACATGGTGACTTGGTCGCCGATGCCGATAGCTGGTGCTTTCGTACCGAACGCGACCACGCCCGCGAGCAGGGGACAAAGTACACGGAATTGCGCGCCAAGAAACCGCGCCGCTATACCGACGAAGAGCTGGCGAAGGCTTATAGTCTTTACGCCAATGAGGAGATACGGGGAGCAAAGAAGCGTTATTGGGAGGACGTAAGCGACGGCGAGACGCTGCCGGCGATGTTAAAGGGACCAATGACGGTCACCGGCTTTATCGCGTATGCGCAGGGATGGGGCGGACTTTACATTCGCGCCAATAAACTGGCCTGGAAAATGATCGACGTGCATCCGGGACTCGGCATCAAGAATCGATTCGGTATACCCGATTGTCCCGAGCGCGTCCATTGGGAAGAAGAGTTTGCGCTGGAGGTGGGCGCGCCGGGCGCCTATGATTACGGTCCCGAGCGCTGTTCCTGGCTCACCCATCACCTGACCAACTGGATGGGCGACGACGGTTTCCTGCGCCGCGCAAGCTGCAAGATCCGCCGGCACAACCCCGAAGGCGACATCCTCTTCATCAACGGCAAGGTAAAGCGCAAATTCGTCGAAGATGGCCGCCATCTTGTCGAGCTTGAGCAGGAAGCGCGCAACCAAGACGGCGATTTGTCAATACTCGGCACCGGTATCGTCGAGCTGCCGGCGCGCGGCTAAAGTGATTGACGCAGGCGATCCACGCTTTTAAGCGGCTGATCGCCTCTTGGCAAAATCGCGGTATCCACCGCGCATGCGGTAGCGCCGTTGCCGCGGCGCGTGTTAAATTTCAGGTCTGTTGGAGACAATGACGCATCGCATTTCCGTCGATGATGTATCAAGCGTCACGTTTCGCACCTTTTCTGGAAAGGCGATCAGCATAAACCGAATAGACGCTTCGACTGTTAGCGCGACCGAACCCGAACGCCAGCACGCGCTCGATACCGGCGGCGTCTCCGTAAGCGTGTACTATCCGCGCTGGCAGCGCGAGGCAAACACAGGCCACCGATTAACGCCGGTTGACTTGGGTCAATGTCGTGCATCCACGTTTGCCCGATCATCCCATTGCGATTCAACTAGGAACCGATAAGTGAAAATCCACGAATACCAGGCGAAGGAAGTGCTGCGCAAGTACGGCGTGCCCACACCGCGGGGAGTGCCCTGCTTTTCCGTCGATGAGGCGGTCCGGGCCGCGCAGTCCATCCCGGGCAAGGTGTGGGTGGTGAAGGCGCAGATCCACGCTGGCGGCCGCGGCAAGGGCGGCGGGGTGAAACTGGCGAAATCGCCGGACGAGGTGAAGACTTTCGCCGGCCAGATTCTCGGCATGCAGCTAAAAACGCATCAGACCGGCCCCGAGGGGCAGAAAGTGCGGCGGCTCTTGATCGAAGAGGGCGCCGACATCGACAAGGAACTCTACGTCGGCATGGTGGTGGACCGGGTCGCGCAGAAGGTGTGCCTGATGGCCTCGAGCGAGGGCGGCA
>SCTX01000001.1 GCA_004298385.1 Betaproteobacteria bacterium
AGCGCCGGCAGCGTGAGCGCGCCGGCGCTGCCACGGCATGAGCTGGTGATGGGCGAAATCCCCGGCCGCTCGGGCACGCTCGCACTGCAAGGAAAAGAATTTCTCGCATAAATTTTTTCCGAGCTTCGAGCGCGCGCAGATCCGGCGGCCCGAGGAAATCGTGCGGCAACCGGAAAGCTTCTTGATTGATGTATTGACGACAAGCACTTACGATCACGGTTGCGTTCCCACCCCGATTCATCAACAATATTGCAAGACAACCACCGGCGGGTCTGCCCGATTCATGGAAAAAAAGGAGAAAGTTGGCGATTTTTCCCTGCCTTGCACGGGCGGCAAGATGTTCCAGTTGTCCATGGCCAAAGACAAGTTCGTGGTGCTGTATTTTTATCCCAAGGACAACACGCCGGCTTGCACCACCGAGGGCGCCCAGTTTCGCGACCGCTACCCGGAATTCCGGAAACTCGGCTGCGGCATCTACGGCGTCTCGCGCGACAGCTTGAAATCGCATGAAGGCTTCAAGGCGAAGCTCGGCTTGCCGTTCGATCTGCTCGCCGACACCGAAGAAAAGGTGTGCGGCCAATTCGAAGTGATCAAGATGAAGAATCTGTATGGCAAGCAGGTGCGCGGCATCGAGCGCAGCACCTTCGTTCTCGATCGAGAGCGTGTCATCCGGCGCGAGTGGCGCGGCCTCAAGGTTCCCGGTCACGTGCAGGAGGTATTCGATTTTGTTAAAACCCTCTGATAACAGCGCGGCATTCGATGAAAATGCAGACGACCCGCCGATGACCAAACGCAAGAACCGTGCCGAAGCCGGCAAGTCACTGACCAAACTCTTCGTGCTCGACACGAACGTGCTGATGCACGATCCCACCAGCCTGTTCCGCTTCGAAGAACACGACGTGTTCCTGCCGATCATGACGCTGGAGGAACTCGACGGGCACAAGAAGGGCTTGTCCGAAGTCGCGCGCAACGCGCGCCAGGCGAGCCGCTACCTCGACGAAATCGTCAGCGGCGTCGCCGGCAAAATCGACGCGGGCATTGCGCTCAGGCGCCACAAGGCCGATTTCGCCACGGGCAAGTTGTTCTTGCAGACCCAGGCGCTGGACAGCGCGCTGCCGGAATCGCTCGCCTTGGGTAAGGCGGACAATCACATCATCGGCGTGGTCATGGCCCTGCAGCGGCAGCAGCCGCAGCGGCAGGTCATCCTGGTGTCCAAAGACATCAACATGCGCATCAAGGCGCGTGCGCTGGGGCTCGCCGCCGAAGACTATTTCAACGACAAGGTGCTGCAGGACATCGACCTCCTCTACACCGGCCTGCGCGAGCTGCCGGCGAACTTCTGGGACTTGCATGCGAAGGATATGGAGTCGTGGAAAAAAGAGGGGCGCACCTATTACCGCGTCAAGGGGCCTCTGTGCCAGCATCTGCTGGTCAATGAATTTGTCTACCAGGAAAGCGAGCGTCCGCTGCACGCCATCGTGCGCGAGCAAAGCGAGCGCAGCGCGGTGCTCGAAACGATCAAGGACTATTCGCACCAGAAAAACAATATCTGGGGCGTTACCGCGCGCAACCGCGAGCAGAATTTCGCCCTCAATCTGCTGATGAACCCGGATGTCGATTTCATCACCCTGCTCGGCCAGGCCGGCACCGGCAAGACCCTGCTCACCCTGGCGGCAGGGCTGATGCAGACGCTGGAGAGCAAGATTTATTCGGAGATCATCATCACCCGAGTGACCGTGCCGGTGGGTGAGGACATCGGCTTCCTCCCCGGCACCGAAGAAGAGAAAATGAACCCGTGGATGGGCGCGCTGGAGGACAACCTCGACGTGCTCAACAAGTCAGACGACGCAGGCGGCGAATGGGGACGCGCCGCGACGCGCGACCTGATCCGCTCGCGCATCAAGGTGAAATCGCTTAATTTCATGCGCGGCCGCACCTTCCTCAACAAATACCTGATCATCGACGAGGCGCAGAACCTCACGCCCAAGCAGATGAAGACGCTGATCACCCGCGCCGGCCCCGGCACCAAGGTGGTATGCCTGGGTAATATCGCGCAGATCGACACGCCCTACCTCACCGAAGGCTCATCCGGCCTCACTTACGTCGTCGACCGTTTCAAAGGCTGGTCGCACGGCGGCCACGTCACGCTACAGCGCGGCGAGCGCTCGCGGCTGGCGGACCATGCAGCGGAAGTGCTTTAGGACATCCGCTGCCCGAAGTATCCGGTCTTGTCCGTCAATGTAGCCGAACGGCCATTGCGCGCTCTGCGCGCCAACCGTGTTTTTGGTGCGGATGAAAAGCGTATCCGCACCAAAAACACGGTTATGAATAAAACCAATAGCGGTTCGGGATTAATTCAAGATCGCCGATTGCGCGCGGATGTGCTTTTCATCCGCACGCGATCGGTGATCCGCGCGGACGGGCCGCCGTCCGCGCAAGACAGGCCGCTGCAGTGTGAGCTGCCCCAACAAATTTAGGTGCCGCTTTACAGGGATTTATGCGTGCCGTCGCAAAACGGCGGCGTATGCGTGCGTTTGCACCCGCACAGCGCCTTTTTTTCCGACTGCGCGACAGTGAATTTCACCGGAGTGAACGGTCCGCCCTTGTGCGAGCCGTCGCAGAACGGCTGTTTCTTCGACTGGCCGCAGGCGCACCACCAGTAATCAGCGGGAGCCAGTTCGAGGACATAAGGGGCTTTCTGTGGGCATGCGGGTTCAGCCATGAATCCTCCGGATTGGTTGGATCGATTGTTCGTCAGACATCGCTGGTACCCCCGACAAATCCAGATCAATACCGACCCGGATCCGCGTAGTTCTCGAAACGAGTGTACTCGCCGAGAAACGTCAACTCAACTTTGCCGATCGGACCATTGCGCTGCTTGCCGATGATGATCTCGGCCTTGCCCTTGGCCGGCGACTCGGAATTGTAGACTTCGTCCCGATAGATGAACAGGATCAGATCAGCGTCCTGCTCGATGGCGCCGGATTCCCGCAGATCGGACATGACCGGGCGCTTGTCGGTACGCGCCTCGAGGCTGCGATTAAGCTGCGACAGCGCCACCACCGGTACATGCAACTCCTTCGCCAGCGCCTTGAGCGAACGCGAGATCTCCGAAATCTCGGTGGCGCGATTCTCGCCGTAGGACGTGGACGACATCAACTGCAGGTAGTCGACCACCACCAGGCCCAAGCCCTGGTACTGACGATGCATGCGGCGCGCCCGTGCGCGCAGTTCGAGGCAGTTCAATGCGGGCGTCTCGTCGATATGGATCGGCGCGTCGTGCACCTTTCCCACGGCGTCGGTCAGCCGGCTCCAGTCCTCGTCGGTCAACCTCCCGGTACGCAGCTTCATCTGGTCCAGCCGCCCGATGGAGCCGAGCATGCGCATGGCGAGCTGGGAGCCCGACATTTCCATGCTGAACACCGCCACCGGCAGGCGATCGTTCACCGCCACGTGTTCGGCCATATTGAGTGCCAACGCGGTCTTGCCCATGCTCGGCCGCCCGGCGACGATGATCAGATCGCCCTGCTGCAGTCCCGAGGTTTTCTGGTCGAGATCGTGGAAGCCGGTAGCGATACCGGTGATGTCGGACGGATTGTCGCGGTGATAGAGCGTGTCGATGCGCTCCATCACCTGTGCCAGGATGGGCTGGATTTCGACTAAGCCCTGGTGGCCGCGCGCGCCGGCCTCGGCGATCTCGAACACGCGCGTCTCGGCGTCGTCGAGCAGTTGTTTCACATCCTTGCCCATCGGGTTCAGGGCGGTGTCGGCGATGCCGGTGCCCACCTCGATCAGTTTCCTCTGGATCGCGCGCTCGCGCACGATCTCGGCGTAACGCCGGATGTTGTGCGCCGAAGGCGTGTTCTGCGCCAGCGCTCCCAGATAGGCGAGACCGCCGGTCTTGTCCTTGTCCTCGCATTGCTCGATCGACTCGAACACGGTAACCATGTCCGCCGGCCGGTTCTTCTCTATCAGCTTGCCGATGTGGCGGTAGATGCGGCGATGGTCGTCGCGGTAGAAATTACCTTCCGCGAGGATGTCGGCGACGCGCTCCCAGGCCTGATTGTCGAGCAGCAAGCCGCCCAGCACCGACTGCTCGGCCTCGATCGAATGCGGTGGCACCCGCAACTGCACCAACTGCGGATCGTTCACGACTTGAGAGTTCGGCTGGGCCATGGAGAGCACTTTATGGGAATGCGAATTCTACTCCAAGACGTCCTTGCTTTTGTCCATAACCGTGTTTGGATGTCATGGTTTTTACTCATAACCGCGTTTTCTGCACGGATGCTTTTTATCCGTGCAGAAAACGCGGTTGGCGCGCGGAGCGCGCAATGACCGATTCGCTCGCAGACTGACACCGGCAACGCGGACTGCCATGCCCCGCTTTGCGCGGACGGCGTCCCGTCCGCGCGGATCGCCGATTGCGCACGGACGATGACCCGTCCGCACGCAATCGGCGATCTTGCATAAGAAATGCCGGAACTCCGGCCTTTCTTATCAATGGCTTGCCACTTACTCCACGGTCTCGCCCAGCACCGAAACGGTGATGTGCACCACTACGTCCGAATGCAGCGCGATGGCGATGGAGTTGTCGCCGACCTGTTTCAGCGGCCCCTGCGGCAGGCGGATGGCGGCGCGCTCGACGGTAAAACCCTGCGCTTGCAGCGCCTCGACGATGTCATAGGTGGTGACCGAGCCGAACAGGCGCCCGTCCACTCCGGCCTTGCGCGTGACCTGGACTGTCAGGCCGTCGATCCTGGAACCGGCTTCCTGTGCCTTCGCCAGCGCATCGTTCTGCGCCGCCTCGAGTTCGCCGCGGCGCGCTTCGAACGCGGCGAGATTTTCGGGCGTGGCGCGCTTGGCCTTGCCGTGGGGGATCAGGTAATTGCGGGCGTAGCCTTCCTTCACCTTGACTACTTCGCCCAGGCCGCCGAGGTTGATCACTTTTTCCAGCAGTATGATTTGCATGGCCGTGCTCCCTAGTGCAGGTCGGTGTAGGGCAGCAGCGCAAGATAGCGCGCGCGCTTGATCGCGGTGGACAACTGGCGCTGATATCCGGCCTTGGTGCCGGTAATGCGCGCCGGAATGATCCTGCCGTTCTCATTGATGAAATCCTTGAGGATTTCGATGTCCTTGTAATCGATCCACTCGATTTTCTCCGCGGTAAAGCGGCAGAACTTGCGCCGCTTGAACAACTGGCGTCCGCCTTTCTTGTCGTCTTTCTTGTCGCCGCGGCCTTTGCCCTTGCCTTTGGCCCCTCTTCTTGGTGGTGGCATGTCAAACTCCTTCTACAAATTCAATGTTGGTTGCGTGTAATACCAGTTGCTTGCTGTCGCGGCTCTTGCCGGCCAGGAAGCCGGTGACTTTCACCTGCATTCCGGGCCTGGCTGCTGCCATCAGGCGCGCTTCGCGCTCGAAGGCCAAACCGGCCACCTCGCACTGCACCGCGCGCTTGGCGCCGGCTTCGATCTGTTCGGATGCGTGGCTGAGCCTGAAATTCACCACCGGTATGCCGGCGGGCGTGTAGCGCAGCGCGTCGAGTTCGATCAGATTGCCGGACAGCACGAGCTGGTTGTCCAATATGCTCAGGCAGCGGCGGCTGTCGTTGTCGTTACGGCCGCAGCGGCTGCTTCAGCCGGTTTCGGAACCTCGGCCGCCTTCGGCGCATCACCATTGAGCACCGAGCGCGACTTCTCTTCCTTCATCATCGGCGAAGGTGCGGTGACCGCGGCCTTCATCTGCACGGTGAGGTGGCGCAGGACAGCATCGTTGAACTTGAATGAATGCTCGAGCTCGTCCAGAGTTTCCTGATCGCACTCGATGTTCATAAGCACGTAATGCGCCTTGTGCATCTTGGCGATGGGGAAGGTCATCTGGCGCCGGCCCCAGTCCTCGAGGCGGTGGATCGCACCCTTGCGGCTGGTGATGGTGGTTCGGTAGCGCTCGATCATCGCGGGCACCTGCTCGCTTTGATCGGGATGAACGATGAATACGATTTCGTAATGTCGCATGCAGTCTCCTTATGGGTTAAGCCTCCCGTCATGCGGTGCGGTAAGGCAAGGTGGGCCGGATCAAAGAAACCGGCGATCGGTGAAAAGCGTGTGATTATAAAGGGAAAGTGCCTGCTAAGGCAAGTATTTCTCAGGCCCCGGCGGCCTTGGCCGAGCGCCGGCGGCGCGACTCGAACAGGACGACCCCGCTCGCCACCGAGACGTTGAGGCTCTCGACCTGTCCCAGCATGGGAATTCTCACTAGTTGGTCGCAGGTTTCGCGCGTGAGGCGGCGCAGGCCCTCGCCTTCGGCGCCCAGCACCCAGGCGATCGCGACCGGCAGCTGCGCCGAGTACAGATCCTCCCTCGCCTCCGCGTCCGCCCCCACCACCCAGATGTTGCGTTCCTTCAGTTCGCGCAGCGTGCGCGCGAGATTGGTGACCGCGATGTAGGGTACGCTGTCGGCGGCGCCGCTCGCCACTTTGATCACCGCCGCGGACAAGCCTGCGGCGCGGTCCTTGGGCGCGATCACCGCGTGGCAGCCGGCGGCATCGGCCACGCGCAGGCAGGCGCCGAGGTTGTGCGGGTCCTGCACGCCATCGAGCACGAGCAGCAGGGGCGGCTCCTTCAGTTCCTCCAGCAAGTCGTCGAGCGAGACGCGCAGGCGCACCGCGTCCACTCTGGCCACCACGCCCTGGTGCCTTCCGGGCGGCGCCATGCCGTCCAGGCGCCGCGTGCCCACCTGCAGCACGCGCAGCTTCAGGCTGTCGGCGAGCTTGATCAGGTCGCGCATGCGCGGATCGGCGCGCGCGCTGTCACAATAGAGCTCGTGCACGCTTTTTGCATCCAGGCGCAGGCGCGCAGTGATGGCATGAAAACCGTGAATAAAACTGGTGCCGCTCACAGCTCAGTCCCTCTTCTTCTTTTTCGGGGCAGCGTCTTCGCTTAGGCGGAAATCGATTTTGCTCGAATCCAGGTCCACGCGCACGAGCTTCACACGCACCCGGTCGGCGAGACGAAAACGGCGCGCCGTGCGCTCGCCCAGCAACTGGTGCCTGGCAGCGTCAAAATGATAGTAGTCCTCGCCCAGCTCGGAGATGTGCACCAGGCCCTCGACAAAGACATCGTCCAGCGCGACGAAGATGCCGAAGCCGGTGACCGCGCTGATCGATCCCGGGAATTCCTCGCCGATGCGGTCCTGCATGTAATAGCATTTGAGCCAGGACTCGACATCGCGCGTGGCTTCGTCGGCGCGGCGTTCGGTCATGGAGCAATGCGCGCCCAGTTCCTCCCAGTTGCCCGGGCTGTAGCTCTTCCCGGCGAGCGCGGCGTTGATGGCCCGATGCACGACCAGGTCCGGATAACGCCTGATGGGCGAGGTGAAATGCGTATACGCCTCGTAGGCGAGGCCGAAATGACCGACGTTTTCCGGGCTGTACTGCGCCTGCTTCAGCGAGCGCAGCAGCACCGTCTGCAACAGTTGAATATCGGGACGGCCCTTGATCCCGGCGAGCAGCTTGGCGTAATCCTTGGCGTGCGGCGTGTCGCCGCCGCTGAGATCCAAGCCGAACTGTTTGAGGAACGTCCGCAGCGCCTCCAGCTTCTCCGGCGTCGGCCCTTCGTGCACGCGGTAGAGCGCCGAATGCTTGCGGCTCTGCAGGAAATCGGACGCGCAGACATTGGCCGCGAGCATGCATTCCTCGATCAGGCGGTGCGCGTCGTTGCGCTGTGTCGCCACAATGTTCTCGATCTTGCCCTGCTCATCGAACAGCATCTGCGTTTCGATGGTTTCGAAATCGATGGCGCCGCGTTTCTCCCGTGCTTTTGCCAGCACGTGATACAGCGCATACAGGTCCTGCAACTGCGGCACCAAATGGGCCGGCACCGGTTCGCCCTTTGCCGGCTGCAGGCCGAGCGCAGCCGCCACCCGGTTGTAGGTGAGGCGCGCCTGCGAGCGCATTACCGCGGCATAGAAGCGGTAAGGCCCGATCTCGCCTTGCGCGCCCACGCCCATCTCGCACACCATGCACAGGCGGTCCACGTTCGCATTGAGCGAGCACAGGCCGTTGGAGAGTTTCTCCGGCAGCATCGGAATCACACGGCGCGGGAAATACACCGAATTGCCGCGCTCGCGCGAGGCCGCATCCAGCGCATCGCCGGGACGCACATAATGGCTCACGTCGGCGATCGCCACCCACAGGCGGAAACCCTTGCCTTCGCGCTTGCAATGCACGGCATCGTCGAAATCCTTCGCCGTCTCGCCGTCGATGGTCACCAAGGGCAGCGCGCGCAGATCCTCCCGCCCCTTCGCGTCGTTCGGGCGCACCTCGTCGGGGAGCTTTTCCGCCAGGCGCAGCGCCGCGCTGGAAAACTCATAGGGCAACTCGTGCTTCCGCAGCGCGATTTCGATTTCCATGCCCGGGTCGGCGTAATTACCTAGGACTTCGACGATGCGCCCCGCGGGCTGGGCGTTCTTGTCCGGCTGAGCGACGATTTCCACCGTCACCACCTGGCCGGGCGCGGCGCCCATGTCCGCGCCCGGCGGGATCAGGATGTCCTGGCTGATGCGCCGGTTTTCCGCGGCGACGAAAGCGATGCCGTGCGGCTTGTGCAGCCGCCCGACCAGGCGCGTATTCGCGCGCGAGACGATTTCCACGATCGCGCCTTCCGGGCGCCCGCGCCGGTCGACGCCGCTCGCGCGCGCCATGACGCGGTCGCCGTGCAGCACCTTGCGCATCTCTTTTTCGCTGAGGAACATGTCAGGTCCGCCTTCGTCGGGCACGAGAAAGCCGTAGCCGTCCGGATGTCCCTCGACGCGGCCCGCAACCAGATCGAGCTTGCCCGCCACCAGGATCGCGTCCTTGCGGTTGCGCATAATCTGGCCTTCGCGCTGCATCGCGCGCAGCCGCCGGCGGAAGCTGTCGACCTCGGCCGGCTCGATATGCAACAAGTGGCACAGGGTTTCCTCCTGCACCGGGATACCTTCCTTGGCCAGGGTATCGAGTATCAGCTCGCGGCTCGGCAGCGGATGTTCGTAGCGCTCCGCTTCGCGCGCAAAATGCGGATCGTGCGAGCGGCGCGCAGGCGCGCCGCCGCCGGCGCGCGCTTGCGGATGGCGCGGCGCGCGCGCAATGGGCTTAGATTTCGGGGGCTTCCGCGTTGACAAAATTCTTGATTCCTATAGAATTGCGCGCCTTGTGCCCAGGTGGCGGAATTGGTAGACGCACATGGTTCAGGTCCATGCGGTGGAGACACTGTGGGGGTTCGAGTCCCTTCCTGGGCACCAAGTCACAAACGGTGAGATTTTAGCTTACCGGTCTGGAAGTTGCTTCCCGAGTTGCGATCCATCCTGCGCCCTCGAGCTTCGGGCTCGCGGTATCCTTAGCTGGAGTTAACGCAGCTTCGGCGACGACCGGGAAGGTTCGGCACATGCACAAGGTAGCCCGAAATGGCAAGGCTCGCGGCACCGGAGCTGTAGCTGTGCCCCTGGATCAGGTGTAGCACAATAGCACACTCGTGCCGATCCGGCGGCGCAATCGGCTTGCCGCGCGGCGCGAAGCGTTGCGGCCGCTCGATCCATCGCGCTGATGGCGCGAGCGGACCGACCACAGCCGAAATGCGCCTTGCGCCGTTGCCGGCGCCGGCGCGCGAGCGCCGGTCAGTTGCACTTTCCGACGCCGCTATGATTGAATCCGTCACGCAAGGTCCTATTCCGCATGAAGCACACCTTCGAATTCACCGGCCTTCGCTATCCACGATCGTTCCTGAAGTTGCTGCTGCTCGGCTTCGGGCTGGTTTCCCTGCCCTTGATCGCGGCCCTGCTGAATGCCGGCGCCTACGTCGACCGGCTCACCACTCAGAGCCAGGCGGCTGTCGATCAGGCGGCCGAGGCGGCGCGCGCCAGCCGCGTGCTGATGGAGCAGGTCACGGCAATGGAACGTTTGGCGCGCCAATACCTGATACTCGGTGACGCCGCATTGCTTACGGATTACGCCAAAGTCCGCGGCGGCCTCAAGAAAACAACCAGCGATATGTCGCTGCTGCCGCTCGACGAGGCGCAATTGCGGGACCTGAACCGAACCATCGAGAAGGAGCAGGCCTTGTTCGAGCAGTTAGGAAGCAAGAACGACAAGGGCGCCGGCCGCAGGCAGTTGATCGCAGGCTACATCGAATTGTCGGAGCTGGCGAACAAGGTGCTCAAGCAAAGCAATCTGCTGATCGACCGCGAAGTCGAGAATATGGGCGAGGCCGCCCGCCTCACCCAGAATTCGCTGCTGTGGCAGCTCGCGGCCTCGATACCGCTCGGCGTCCTGATTGCCGCGCTGTTCGCCTTCCTCATCGCCAAACCCATACGCCAGCTCGATCACGCCATCCGCCAGCTTGGCGGCGCCGAGTTCGCCACTGCGATTCGCGTGCATGGGCCCGCGGACCTGGAATATCTGGGTCAGCGGCTCGAGTGGTTGCGCCAGCGGCTGGTCGAACTGGAGCAGCAGAAAACAAGGTTTCTGCATCATGTTTCGCATGAACTCAAGACACCGCTCACGGCATTGCGCGAAGGCTCCGAACTACTCGCCGACGGATCGAGCGGGGCGCTCAATCGCCAGCAGAGCGAGATCGCCGAAATACTCAGGCACAACAGCCTGCAGCTACAGCGCCTGATCGAAGGGCTGCTCGGCTACCAACAAGCCCTCGACAGCGTCCACCGGCTTGAATTCCGGCCGATCGACTTGTCGAAGGTCGCGCGCCAGGTGGCTGAGGCGCATAAGCTCGCCATCGCCGCCCGCGGCCTCAATCTGCTCTTGCGCCTCGATCCCGCCATGCTGAGCGCGGACGCGGACAAGCTGCGCGTGGTGGTGGACAATCTGCTGTCGAACGCCGTCAAGTATTCGCCGGAAGGCGGAACTATTACCTTGGCGGTGCGCACGAAGGAGGATAATATTGTGATTGAAGTCGACGATGCCGGTCCCGGAATCGCCGCGGAAGACAGGGAGCGGGTGTTCGACTGGTTTTTCCAAGGCAAGCTCGGCCATCAAGGGCGGGTCAAAGGCAGCGGATTGGGATTGGCGATCGCGCGTGAATTCGTGCTTGCCCACCGGGGCAGCATCGAGGTCATCACGGAGCGGGCGCCGGGCGCGCATCTCCGCGTCAGCCTGCCCATCGTGCACACCCAGGGATGAAGCAAACAATGATACGCAACGGCCTGCTGCTTGTCCTCGCGCTGCTGCTCGCGGGCTGCGCCGGCCTGCGCACGCTGAACCTGCAGGAGACGGAGCTGGAAGAGCGCCAGGTAATCCAACTGATCAACTATGCCCAGCACGTCGCGACCATGACGGCGGAACAGCAGCGCGGCGAGTACAACGCCGGCAGTCAGGAATTCGCCCGGGACAAGGAGGCAATGAGCCGCATGCGGCTTGCCCTGCTGCTCGCCACGCCCGGTGCCAGCGTCCACGATGCTGTCCGGGCCGCAGGCCTGCTCGAACCGATGGCCGCGCCGGGGAGCAACGCGCCCAGCCCCCTGCGTTCGTTCGCCAGGCTGCTCCATGCGCAACTGAACGAGCGCGCGAGCGAGCAGAAGCGCGCCGGCCAGTTGCGCGAGCAGATCGAGGTGCGCAAGGAAGCCGAGCGCACTCTGCGCGAACAACTCGAGGCGCTGAAAGAAGTCGAGCGCACCATCATGCAACGCGGGCAGGAAAGCCAGCCCAGACGCCGATGAGCGATTGCAGATGAGCAAGGCTAAGCCCACGATCCTGCTGGTCGACGACGACCTCGACATCCTCAAGCTCGTGTCGATGCGCCTCCGCGCCTCGGGCTACGAGGTGCAGGCGGTGGACAGCGGCCACGCGGCCCTGGCGGCTTTGGCCGCATCGCGCCCCCAGCTCGTGATTACCGACCTGAAGATGGACGGCATGGACGGCATGGCTCTGTTCGAAGCCATCCACGATACGGCGCCAACGCTGCCGGTGATCATCCTCACGGCGCACGGCACCATACCGGAAGCCGTGGCCGCGACCAAGCGCGGCGTATTCGGCTTCCTGCCCAAGCCATTCGACCACCAGGATCTGCTGGAACAGGTGGCGCAGGCGCTGAGGCTTTCGGCGGGCATCGGCGCCCCCGGAACAGGGTCAGCCAACGACGGTTGGCGCCAGGGCATCGTCACCTCCAGCGCGGCAATGGAAGACGTGCTTAGCCGGGCCCGGCTCGTGGCCCAATCCGACGCCAGCGTTTTCATCTTCGGCGCGAGCGGCACCGGAAAGGAGTTGCTCGCGAGCGCCATCCATCGTGCCAGCGCCCGCGCCGACGGTCCTTTCGTCGCCGTGAATTGCGCCGCAATACCCGAAGCGCTGATCGAATCGGAGCTATTCGGGCATAAGAAAGGCGCTTTCACCGGCGCCGTCTACGACCACAAGGGCCTGCTGCAAAGCGCCGACGGCGGAACCCTGTTCCTGGATGAGATCGGCGACATGCCGCTGCAGTTGCAGGCGAAGTTGCTGCGCGTGCTGCAGGAGCGTCAGGTGCGTTCGGTAGGCGCGACCCAGACCGTCGAAGTGGACATGCGCGTCATCTCCGCCACGCATCGCAGCCTGGAGCAGCGCATAAACGAGAGGCAGTTTCGCGAAGACCTGTATTACCGCTTGAACGTCGTCGCGCTGACCATCCCCCCGCTGGCCGAGCGTCCGGAGGACATCGTGCCGCTCGCCGTGCATTTCCTGAAGCAGGTGGCGGCGCGCTATCGCAAGGACGTCAGCAGCTTCGCGCCCGAGGCCCTGGAGCAACTGGTGGCAGCGCCGTGGCCGGGCAACGTGAGGCAGTTGCAAAACGTGGTGGAGCAGACGGTGGCCCTTGCGACCAACGGCGTGATTCCGGCATCCCTGGTGCAGAGCGCGCTGAACGATCAGTCGAGCGGTTTGACCCCGCTGGACCAGGCGAAACGCGCATTCGAGCGCGACTACCTGGTGCGCATCCTGAAAATCACCCAGGGCAATGTCGCGCAGGCGGCAAAGCTCGCGCAGCGCAACCGCACCGAGTTCTACAAACTGATCGAGCGGCATGGGCTCGAACCGGGAATGTTCAAAGCGGAAGGCGTTTAAATCGGCGGAAGATGCGGCGCCGCGCCAGGCATGCTCTTTGCCTTCCCTCATACCGGGTTCCGACTATGCGTTCGCCTGAGACATGGGGATTGCCACAGTGAGAATTGCCGTGTTGATGATGCTTTGCGCGCTTTTGGCGGGATGCGCACCCCGGTCACTGCGTCCGGGCGCGGACGATCCCGCGCAGGTGACAAATTCCGTCAATCTTTCCGGCTTTCCGCCCGAGTATAAACGTGGATTTGGCGCAGGCTGCGAAAGCGCGAACGACGCATCGGGCCAATCCGCACGACGCCCCAAGGGCGACGCATCGTTCGTGCAGGGCTGGCAGGATGGGCTTGATTATTGTCGTCCGAAAAAAGCGCGCTGAAACATCAGATTGGCCTCCTAGTCGTGCACCGGCGACAGCACTAATTTCCATCGATTCGCGCTATTGGGCCAAGACAGGCCAATAGCTGTCGGGCTGTGGCGACAGCATCGTACCCCAAAGCCTGCTTCGGCCATCGAACGATTCCAGCAAGCCGCTGATTCGTAGCAAACAAACCATTCTGGCACAGCCATTGCATATAGGCGCACGGGTGAAGCCGTACGTTCCTATAGGCAGCGTCTTTCGAACCCAACACTAGCTAACCCCTTGCCGCCCATGGCGTCGCCGCGAAGCAACGGCGACCGGCGATGCCTGGATGCTGGCGTGCCAAGAAAAAGGAGATTCAGATGCGACAATATTCACCGAACGGAAGCAGCAGATCCGGGCATGAGAAGAATGCAATCGTCATGCTGCTGCAACGAGCCCGTACCACGGTCACAGCGCTTAGTCTGGTGACGATCGTAGCGCTGGTTGCCGGCTGCGGCGGTGGTGGCGGCGGCGACAGCGCGGGTGTTTCGCCCCAGGTCGTCAGCGGCGTCGCTGCCACAGGCTCGCCCCTGGTCGGACAGGTAACGCTGAGGGATTCGTCCTCGGTACGAAAGGACAAGGCAACGGTGATCGCCAACGATGGCACATTCGCCATCGACGTGTCTGACATGACCGCTCCTTTCCTGTTGAAAGCAAGCGGCAGCGCCGACGGCATAGACCGCACGCTGTACTCCTTTGCCGACAAACCCGGCACCGCCAACATCAACCCGCTCTCGAGCGTGGCCGTGGCCAACGCCGCCGGCGTCGATGATCCCGCAACGGTGTTCGACAAACCCGATGCGGCGACGCTCGACAAGATCAAATCCGGGATGCCGGGTTCGGTCAATACCCTGAAGTCGAAGCTCAAAGTCTTGCTCGATGGCTTCAGCGTCGGCAATGCCGATCCGGTCAAGGATCCGTTCACCGCCGACCACACCGGTCTAGATGGCATGTTCGACAACGTCAAAATTGTCATCGCCAAAGGCACACTCACTATCACCAATGCGACCACCGGCGCCGTCATTTTCAGCGCCCGGGTCAGCGATATCGCCAGCGGGCGCTTTACCGACAGGGATGACGACGTGCCCAAGGCCGGCCCCCGCCCGGCCGCTCCGACCAATGTGAAAGCGGTCGGCGGCGATGCCCAGGTGACCATCTCCTGGGATCCGGTCGCCAACGCGACTTCGTATGATCTGTTCTATACGAGCAAGCCCGACATCGCCAAAGAGGAAGACGAGGACGACGATGACAAGGATGCGAAGCGGGTGAAAAATGTCACCAGTCCGTTTGTCCTGAAAGACCTTGTTGCGGCGACCACTTATTCCTTCATCGTCAGGGCAATCAACAATGGCCGCAGAGGTCCTGCTTCGGCCCCAGTATCGGCGACCACGAGCGCCACGACACCGGCGCCGACGATACCTGCTGCGCCAACGGGCGTAAGCGCCGTCGGCGGCACAAAACAGGCGACCCTGTCCTGGACCGCAGTCACTGGTGCGAGCTCATATAATTTGTATTGGTCCACCACGACTGGCGTCACGACCGCTAACGGCATGAAGATCAGCGGCGTAAGCAGCCCCGCCGTTCAAACCGGCTTGAGCGACAGCACCACTTATTTCTACATCCTTACTGCAGTGAATAGCGCCGGCGAGAGCGCGGCCTCGGTACAGGTTGCGGCAAGCACGCTTCCCGCCAATGCACCGCCGCCTAGCGTTCCCGCAGCGCCGACCGGCGTAAGCGCCACCGGAGGCGCCAATCAGGCGACGGTGTCCTGGTCGGCAGTCACAGGCGCCACCTCGTACAATGTCTACTGGTCGACCACATCCGGAGTCACGACTGCCACCGGAGCGCGGATCGCCGGGGTAAGCAGCCCGTTTGTTCACACCGGACTTGGCGCCAGCACCGCATACTTTTATGTGGTCACGGCGGTGAACAGCACAGGTGAGAGCGTCGTCTCGGCCGAGGTTACTGCGAGCACCAACGCCGCCGCGATCGACGGTGCAGCACTCTATACGTCCAACTGCAGCGGCTGCCACGGCCCGCTGGCAACGTCGTCGAAGCGGGGTGCAAGCGCAACGGCGATAAGCGACGCCATTGCAAGCAACCGAGGCGGCATGGGTAGCATCAGCTTGACGCCGGCGCAGATAGCCGCCATTGCAGTTGCCCTGCAATAGGATCAGCCGCGGTCAGCAAGCCGAAGGGCTCCGCGAGGAGCCCTTCTCTTTTCTGCTCAGCCTTGCCGCAGTGATCTCTGTCGTTTACGGGCGACATTCAAAAACTTACGTGAATCAAGCTGTTAACAGGGACGGTTCCGGCGCCTTGTCGTGCGCAGACTACAAGCCGGCTATGGCCGGAACCAGCGTCAGCGCGCATCGGATTCGCTATGCGATTGATTAAACGCCATAAACAAAATCTGGCACGGCGTTTGCCTATCTATGGTTCAAGCACACGGCATTCACAAACCTAACAGGAGAGAAGTCTGTCTCTGTGCGCCAGCCGGACATCGACCGGCAGAGAAAGGAGAACTGACATGGAAAGCACCGTTTTCAGAAAAACTCATCCGCTCATGCTGGGCGCCGCTGCATCCGTGATGGTGGTCAGTCTGGTGGGCGCTGCCGCAATCGGCGGACTATTGCCGACCGCGCATTCCGACAAGGCCGACACGCCGACACCGGCGCAAACCCGCGTTCCGGCCACGAGTCCGCGTCATGAGGCGGCACCCAAACTCGCGGCGCGCGACAGCGCGTGTGCCTCCTGCGGCACGGTAGCGTCGATTCACACAGTGGCGCTCAGAGGCGATGCGACCGGCCTGGGCGCGGTCGCAGGCGGCGTAACCGGGGCCATGGTCGGAAACCAAATCGGCCGCGGCAATGGCAACACCGCGATGACCATACTGGGCGCCGCCGGCGGCGCTCTGGCCGGCAACGAGATCGAAAAGAACGTGAAGAAACGCTATAGCTACCGCGTGACGGTGCGCATGGACGACGGTACCTTCCGCACGATCTCCCAGTCGAGCTCGCCAGCGGTCACGGTCGGCGAGCGCGTGCGCGTCATCGACGGCGCCGTGGTTGCCCGCTCCTGACCCGCGCAACTTCTTAATTGGAGGTCTCCATGGAATACCAAGTGAAAGGGTATCTTGACCGGCTGACCTGGCTGCTACTGATTGGCCTCATGTGGATCGGAGTCGCCGGCATCGCCTGGAACCTGCTCAAGCCCGGCGGGTGGCTGTTCTGGAGCATCGATCAGATTCTTGACAACCGGCCAACCGGCTTCTATTACCTGGCGGTCGGAGTGCTAGGGGCCGTCGCCGCAAAGATCTGGCTCGACAGTATCTATCCACACGCATTCCGCAACCTGTTGACCGTAGTGTGTGCGTTCGCGGGGACGTTCTTCATTTTGGCGCTGCTTCTGCAATTGTGACGCCGCGGCGGCCGGGTACCTGGAGGAGTGGATTCAATGAAGCGCCGTGCAAACATCGGGCTTAAGGTCCGGGGGCGTCCGCGCATTGGCCGGATTTTCGCGGGGATGAGGAACCATAGCATCCGATGAAATTTGCGCGTCACCGAACAGAATACGGCTTTGATGTCTTACGGCCGAACGGCTGCCTCTACTGCAAGCAAACAAAAAGGACCCACCATGCTCGAAGGCTTTCGTAAACGCGATGTCTCACGCCCCCAGAACGCGCCATCGGATAGTGCCTATTCCATACTGAATCAGGCGCTCAGCCCGGCCGCGCCGGCCGAGGCGGGGAAACCAGAGACTGGAAGAACCGAGGCACCCAAGGCGGCGGAGCCGGCCAAACCCGCGCAAGCCGGCGACAAGGCAGTGTGCAAGCTAACCGTCGGTCCCGATATCAAGCTCAAAGGCGCCGAAATCACCGACTGCGACACACTGGTGGTCGAAGGCCGGGTCGAGGCTTCGATGAACAGCCGCGTCATCCAGATTGCGGAAAGCGGCATCTTCGTGGGCAAAGTCGGTATCGAATTGGCGGAGATCCGCGGCCACTTCGACGGCGAACTGACCGCACACAAGCGACTCGTCATCCATACGAGCGGGCGCGTATCCGGAAAGATCCGCTACGGCACCATCTCCATCGAAGAAGGCGGAGAGTTGACCGGCGACATCGCCACGATCGCTTCCGCCAGGGCCGCGGCGCCCGCCGCCGCGCCCGACCAGAACCGCACGCCGGTTCCGAGCGCCGCGGCAGCCCCTCAATCCCATGCGCTGACGGGTACGGTGGGAGCGCGGGCGGCGACAAATCGATAATCATGCGATGCCGACACGACAACTGCTGAATCGCCGGTTGCCGCGGCAACCGGCTGGCGCAGGCGCCAACCGTCCTTCAAAGCCGAGCAAAGATATGAAGACATTCGACAAAACCCTTACCCGTTTCCTGATCGCCAGTCTTATCTATTTCTACCTGCCCATTCCGGCGGCCCATGCGGAACTGGTGCCGACCTATAGGCTCACTGCGGCAAACCAGTCGGAATCGGCGCGGCAGAAACTCGAGCGCTATCTGCGGCGCGAGGACATGCGCGCCGGTTTGGAACGAAACGGAGTGGACCCGGCTGCGGCTAAGGCGCGCGTCGACGCCCTGGCCGATGAAGATGTGGCAGCCATCGCCGGCAAAATAGATTCGCTGCCCGCGGGCGGCGAAATTATCGGCGCCCTGGTGTTCATATTCGTTCTGCTGCTGGTCACCGACATTCTCGGCTTTACCAAGATCTACAGCTTCACCCGGTCGGTCAAAAAGTAACACCTCCCTCCCTGAGGACCGTACCGGTTTCGCGCCCGCACCCAAAGTGCGGGCGCTTTTCTTACAAGCTAATGGCATTTGCAGTCCGGCTGCTATCCGGCCTAGGCATGCGGTACGCCTCCGGCGGCCGCCCGCAATGCCCTGGCAAACGGATTTCCGAGGTTAAGCAGTTATGCGCGAAAGCATTCGAACCCAGGGTCTGCTGCACAGCGTGCAGCAAATCCTGTCCCACGGCGTCATCACCATGCTTGCGGTAGCGATCGCGTTTTCGCTGCCGCAGGCGGCCCAGTACATCCTCTACGAATGGTGGCCGCTGGTGGAGAAGGACGCGAACCTCCTGCTCGCGACCGAAATCGGCCTGGCTTCGGTCCTGGTGCTGCTGTTTAATTTTGCCAAGATCGTTTGGGGCAATCGGCAGACGGTGGCGATGGCAAAGCTGACCGCGCTCGCCTATGCGCGCAATGAGCGCCACGACTGGCTGTCGCGCCGGCGCGAACGCGCGCTGGTGAAGCGGTTATCGGCGGCGCGCGACGCCCATATACTCACGCTGACCGGGCACGACACCTTTGTCGACGAGCGCAGCCCGCTGCGCGCAGCGCTGAAAACCGCCTACGAAATTCGCGTCATGCTGGTCAATCCGGTCGGCAAGGGTTTGCGCCGGCGCATCGATTCGCTGCCGCCGGAGATCACGCTGTTGTCGTTTCACAAGGAAATCGAGGCCAGCATCGCCTACCTGGCGGAACTGCGCAAGTCAGGCAAGAAGGTCACGCTAAAATTCTATGAGCATGAGCCGTTCTGGAAAGTGGTCGTCTTCGGCGACCACGTGTGGGTGCAGCATTGCCATACCGGATACGAAGTGAAGCATCAGCCGGAATACATATTCGCGCTGCAACACCGCAATCCGCGCGAGGGACTGTACGTCCCCTTCTATATGCACTTCCTCGACCAGTGGAGCCAGCCCTGCCATCCTGAATACGATTTCGCGACCAATGAGCTGGTCTATCGTGATGAGACCGGAAACGAATGCCGGCGCGCTGCCCTCGGCGTGCCGATCAACGGCAATGGTGTTGCGGCCGACCTGCCGGGGCCCGCGGCGGAAAAATCCGTGCTCGCCCTGGGCGCTATGCCGGCCGGCGCCGGCTCGCGCATGCCGGATTGAAATCGGCCGCGCGCCCTTACTCGATCGAGGTGATGGCGCCGCGGTCGATGACAATGATCTGGTCGACCATGCGCTCGGAGTGCTGCGGGGCGGACTCGGGGAGTATGACCGACATGCCTTCGCGCCTCAGGTCCACGATCACTTCCACCAGCCGGTGCGCGAGCGCCGGATACTTTTGTGCCGGCTTCACTACTCCTCCGGTCGGTTCCGCAGGTTCCGAATTCGCTCGATCCGCTCCTCGACGCTCACCTCGCTGCCGCCTTTCCACTCCACAATTTGTAGAACAACCCCTGCCGCGTCCTTGGGACGCAACACCACTTCGCTGCGGTTGGTAAATTCGTCCCGCAAGGGGATCCTGAAACCCTTGCTTTCCACGTCCTTGATGAATTCCTCCAAGTCGTCCACTTCCAGGCCCATGTGATGCAGACCTTCGCCATGTTTGGCAATGTGCTGGTTGATGAACCCGTCGGCATCCATGGACTGGGCGAGCGCAAGCACATTTTCCCCGATCTGCAGATAGGAAACCTTTACGGGGCCGGCCTTTTCGCGAAGAATCTCTGATCGAATCGGTACGGCGTTCAGTAGATCGACAAACTGCCGTGTCGCCTTGTCTGCGTCTCGCACGGCGATTGCCACATGATCGATTCTCTTGATACTAGCCATGCTTCGCCTCCACGAAGGCGCGCGGATTCCGCGCAATTTCTTCCATCAAGTCGACTATCTTCTTGCCGCTGTAGCCGAGCTTTTTCAGCCGCCTCGCCCAAAAGCGGGCTCGTTCCTGCACCTTCCGATTCCTACTTGAACGGATGTCTTATGACGATGGTTTCCTTGCGCTCCGGTCCGGTCGAGATCATGTCCACCGGCGCGCCGCAAATCTGCTCCAGCCGGGACAGATAGGCGCGCGCATTCGCCGGCAGCGCTTCGAGCCGCTCCACCCCTACCGTGCTCTCGGACCACCCCGGCATCTCCTCGTAGACCGGCACGCAATCCTTGCAGGCATCGGCGCCCGCCGGGAAAATGTCCAGGATCGCGCCGCCGACCCGGTAACCGACTCCGAGTTTGATGCGCTCCATGCCGTCGAGCACGTCGAGCTTGGTGATGCACAGGCCCGATACGCCGTTGATCTGAATCGAGCGCTTGAGCACTGCGGCATCGAACCAGCCGCAGCGGCGCGGCCTGCCCGTGACCGAGCCGAATTCATTGCCCTTCTGGCGCAACTGCTCGCCCACGGCATCCTCCAGTTCGGTCGGGAACGGTCCGCTGCCGACCCGGGTCGAATAGGCCTTGGCTATGCCCAGCACGTAATGCAGCATCTGCGGGCCCACTCCGGCGCCGCCTGCCGCGGCTCCGGCGACGCAACTGCTCGAGGTGACGAAAGGATAAGTGCCGTGGTCGATATCGAGGAGCGAACCCTGCGCCCCCTCGAACAGCAGATTTTTACCAGCGGCCGCAGCGCGGTACAGCTCCGAGGATACGTCGGCCACCATCGGCGCCAGACGCGGCGCAAATCCCAGGGCATCGTCGTGCGTCTGCTGAAAATCCACGGACTGCGCCTTAAGATAATGCCGCAGCACGAAGTTGTGAAAGTCGAGCACCTCGCGCAGCTTTTCCGCAAAACGCCGCGGATTGAACAGGTCCTGCAGGCGGATGGCGCGCCGCGCCACCTTGTCCTCGTAGGCGGGGCCGATACCGCGTCCCGTGGTGCCGATCTTGTCCGCGCCCTTGGCCGCTTCGCGTGCCTGGTCGATAGCCACGTGATAGGGCAGGATCAGGGGGCAGGCGCCGGAGATGCGCAGCCGGCTGGCGACCGCGACACCTGCAGATTCCAGCTCGTCGATTTCCTGCAGCAAAGCCGATGGAGACAGCACCACGCCGTTGCCGACGTAGCAGGCAACCCCCTCGCGCAGGATGCCCGATGGAATCAAGCGCAGGATCGTCTTTCGGCCGTTGATCACCAGCGTATGGCCGGCGTTGTGTCCGCCCTGGAAACGCACCACGCCATCGGCATGGTCGGTGAGCCAGTCGACAACCTTGCCCTTGCCCTCGTCACCCCACTGGGTGCCGATCACTACCACGTTCTTTGCCATGCTCGATCCAAGAAAATGGAAATACGGAAACCGCGGCGTGAATGCGGAAACACCAAAAACAAACGGGTTCGCCAAACCGGTTTGATCCGCGCCGGTTCGCGCCCCTGCGCCACGTCAGATCTTTCTTACCTGCCATTTGCCATTCTGCTTGACGAGTTCGCGCGTACAGCGCCCTTCATCGCTGCCGTCCTCGTGCCCGGGCAGATCCTGAATCACCACTTGGCCCGCCCGGCGCAGGCGTGTCATCGCGGCCGCAAGTGTCGGGTCGCTCACGCGCGGCGCGCGGATGCAAGCGGGGGCAGGCGCGGCCGGCGCGAGGCGCGCCAGCTCCAGCAGATACAGGGTGAAACCGGTCGCCGGCCGGGCGCGGCCAAAAGCCTCGCCGACGCCGTCGTAGCGCCCGCCGAGGGCGATGGCATTTGGCAGCCGGGCGCAGTACGCGGCGAAGGCAGCGCCGCTGTGATAGTGATAGCCGCGCAAGTCGGCCAGGTCGATGCTGACGGGAATGTCTTCCGTCGCCGTCAGGCAATCAAGGTCGGCGAGCGCGCGCGTGATCTCGGCGTGTTTGGGCAGCTCGCGCCTGGCGCGCGCGATCACTTCGCGGCCGCCGTACAGCTCCGGCAGCAGCAGGATCGCGCTGCGTGTCGCCTGGTCCAGTCCCTTGGTCAAGGCGTGCAAGGCCGAAACATCCTTGGCCTGGAGAGCGGCGAACAAATCGGCCTCCAATCCGGGGCTGACGCCGCCGCGCCGCGCCAGCGCGCGAAACACCGCCACGTGGCCGATGTCCAGGCGCACATCGGGCAACCGGCACAGCTTCAGCGCCTGCGCCAGCAGCCGCTGTATTTCCAGATCGCTATCGATGCCGGCGTGGCCGTAGATCTCGGCGCCGATCTGCAGCGGCTCGCGCGTCGAAGTGAGTCCGGCGGGCAGGGTGTGCAGCACCGAGCCGCAATAGCAAAGCCGGGTCACGCCCTCGCGGTTGAGCAGATGCGCGTCGATGCGCGCCACCTGCGGCGTGATGTCGGCCCTGAGGCCCATGGTGCGCCCGGACAACTGGTCCACCAGCTTGAACGTGCGCAGGTCCATGTCGTGGCCGGTGCCGGTCAGGAGCGACTCGGTGTACTCCAACAGCGGCGGCATGACCAGTTCGTAGCCATGCACGCGGAACAGTTCCAGCAACTGCGCGCGCAACGATTCGATCGCGCGCGCCTCGGGCGGCAGGATGTCTTCGATGTATTCGGGCAGGACCCAGTTACGCATAAATGCAGGCGGCGGGAGGCGGGAGTGGACAGGAGAGAGGGAGCACGCCCTCAAAACAGCGGCATCGTTTCATGTCTTCCTCCTCTCTTCTCCCTCCTCACTTCGCAAAGAACAGCAGCAGCAGGCCCACGAGCATCGACGACAGGCCGAAGAACCGGATCTGCCCGTCGCTCAACTGGGTGATGCGGCGGAACGTCTCGCGCCACTGCGTCGGAAACAGGAACGGCAGGACACCCTCGATCACCAGCATCAGCGCGAACGCCATGAGGAAAGTGGTGGCCATCCCCGGCTCTCCCGTAACCGCTACTTGCTGCCCTTGCCGGGGCCCTTGAGGTATTTGAAGAAATCCGAATTCGGCTCCAGCACCAGCACATCGCTGCGATTCTTGAAGCTCGAACGGTAGGCTTCGAGACTGCGGTAGAAGGCGTAAAACTCGGGATTCTGGCCGAATGCCTGCGCGTATGCCGCCGCCGCCTTGGCGTCGCCCTCGCCCTTGACGCGCTGCGCTTCCTTGTAGGCGTTGGCGATAATCACCTCGCGCTCCTTATCCGCCTCGGCGCGGATGCGCTCGGCCGCGGCCGAGCCCTCCGAGCGCAACTGGTTGGCCACGCTCTTCCTCTCCGCATCCATGCGCTTGTACACCGACTCGCTCACTTCCTGCGGCAAGTCCACGCGCTTCAAGCGCACGTCGATGATTTCGACGCCGATCTTCTTCGCGTCCAGGTTGGTCCGTTCGCGCACGATTTTCATGATTTCATTGCGATCCTCGGATACCACTTCGTGCACCGTACGCTTGCCGAACTCCTCGCGCAGCGTGGCGTTGACGGTCTGCGAAATGCGCGTCTGCGCCTGCACCTCGTCGCCGACGCTGATGTAGAACTGGCGGGCATCGTTGATCTTCCATTTTACGAACGTATCCACCAACAGGTTTTTTTTCTCCGAGGTGATGTAGCGCTCGGCGTCGGGCGTATCGAGCGTAAGGATGCGCGCGTCGAAGTAACGCACGTTCTGGATCAACGGCCACTTGAAGTGCAGCCCGGCCGTGGTGATGACTTCCTTCACCTCGCCCAACTGGAACACGATGGCGCGCTCGCGCTGGTCCACGGTGAACAGTGACATGTTCGCCACTACCACCACGGCGAGCACGCCGGCGAGCGCGATTCCCAAGCGATTGTTCATCATGGCCGGATCTCTCTTTCTCTCCCGCGAAGCGCGTCGCGCGAGCGTGCGGCCGGATCCGGATTCGGCGTCGGATCGACCAGCGTCTGCTTCGACGAGGGCGTGGCCGTTTCGGGCAGGACGCCCGCGCTCATTTGCATGATCTTGTCGAGCGGCAGGTACAACAGATTGCCGCTGCCCTTGGCATCGAGCAGGATCTTGCTCGTGCTCGCCATGATCTGTTGCAGCGTCTCGAGGTACATGCGGTCGCGCATCACTTGCGGCGCCTTGTTGTATTCGGCGAGCACCTGCTTGAAGCGGCTCGCCTCGCCCTCGGCGTTGGCCAGCACGCGCTGGCGGTAGCCCTGCGCTTCCTCGGTCAGGCGCGAGGCCGCGCCGCGCGCCTTGGGCACGACGTCGTTGAAGTACGCCTGGCCTTCGCTTTTTTGCCGCTCCAAGTCCTGTTTCGCCTTGACCGCGTCATCGAATGCCGCCTGCACCTGCTCCGGCGGCTGCGCGTTCTGCATGGTCACCCGGCTGACGGCAATGCCGGTCTTGTAGCGGTCGAGTATCTCCTGAATCTGCTTTTGCGCCGCCATCGCGACCTGCTCACGGCCCTCGTACAGCACGAAGTCCATCTTGCTCGATCCGACCACCTCGCGAAACGCGGTCTCCGCCGCCTGCAGCACGGTATCGTCCGGTTTCTTGTTGTTGAACAGATAATCGAGCGGATCCTTCAGCGTGTATTGCACGGCGAACTGGATATCGATAATGTTCTCGTCGTCGGTGAGCATGATCGATTCCTTCAACACCTTCGTCTTGACCGTATTGCGGTAGCCGACCTCGACGGTGCGCACCTGGGACAGGTTGACGATTTCGTGCGACTGAAACGGATAGGGCAGACGCCAGCGCAGGCCGGGGCTAGTGAGATCGGATTGCTTGCCGAAGGTGAACACCACGCCGCGCTGCTTCTCGTCGACGATATAGAATCCGCTCGCCAGCCACACCACCACCACCAGCGCGGCCAGCATGCCGATGCCGCCGCCGATCTTGCGCAGGTCGGGCGGCTGGGCCGAAGGAGCGCCGCTCCCTCCCCTCTTGCCGAACATGCCGTTCAGCTTCCGATTGAAGTTGCGCCACAGCTCGTCCAAGTCCGGCGGCCCGTTGCCACCGCCCTTCTTGCCCCACTGCGGGTCATTAAGTGACATACGTATCCCTATGATGCGGCTCGACGTCCTGGTTAATTGCCACGGATTTTTTTGTGGCTGCGACTTCGGTCAAGGCGACCCTGAGAAAACCGAGGCCGGCGCCGGTCTCAGCGCTCAAACTGACGCGGCGGATTTTACCATACTCGTCGCGGTCCAGCCCCGGTATCACCGGCGTCAGGTCGATCTTGTTCCACACCAGCACCTGCGGGATCGCATCCGCGCCGATCTCGGCGAGCACCGCGTTGACGGCAGCTATCTGCGGCTCGCGCACGCTGCTCGACGCGTCGACCACGTGCAGCAGCAAATCGGCTTGGATGGTTTCCTCCAGCGTGGCGCGAAAGGCCGCCACCAGGCCGTGCGGCAGATCGCGGATAAACCCTACCGTGTCCGACAGCACGACATTGCCTGCCGCCTCGAGGTACAGCCGCCGCGTTGTCGTATCGAGCGTGGCGAACAACTGGTCGGCGGTGTAGCTGCCGGCATGAGTGAGGGCGTTGAACAGCGTGGACTTGCCCGCATTGGTGTACCCGACAAGCGATACCGAAAGTACCTCGCCGCGCGCCCGCGCGCGGCGCTGCACGTCGCGCCGGCGCTTGAACTGGACCAGTTTTTCCTTGAGTACCTTGACGCGGTTGCCGATCAGGCGCCGGTCGACTTCGATCTGCGTCTCGCCCATGCCGCCTAGAAATCCCCGCCCCCCGCGCTGACGTTCAAGGTGCGTCCAGCCGCGCACGAGACGCGTGGAGGCGTACTCGAGCTGCGCTAATTCCACCTGCAGCTTGCCCTCGTTGCTGCGCGCGCGCCGCGCGAAAATGCCGAGAATCAGGCCGGTGCGGTCGAGCACGGCGCATTCCAGCTCTTTCTCCAGATTGCGCTGCTGCGCCGGGGAAAGCTCGTGGGCGAACACCACCACCACTGCATTGTGCTCGCGCACGGCTCGCCCGATCTCCTCGACCTTGCCTGAGCCCGCGTAAAGCGCCGGGTCGGGACGCTGCCGCCTGCCCTGGATCGAGGCGAGCGGGCGCAAGCCCGCGCTTTCGGCGAGTAGGCGCAATTCCTCCAGGCTCTCGGCGTAACCGTCGTCGCCGAAATCCAGGCCGACCAGCACAGCCGCATTGGCGCGCGCGGGGCGCTCAGACATCGCGCGCGCCAGCGGCAGTGAACCGGCCGGACTCAGTTGTCGGAAGCAGAGTGTTCGTAGGAAATAGTCACGGCGCGCGCGGGCACCACGGTGGAGATTGCGTGCTTGTACACCATCTGGGTGACCGTGTTCTTTAGCAGCACCACGTACTGGTCGAAGGATTCGACCTGGCCTTGCAGCTTGATGCCGTTGACCAAATAGATCGAGACTGGCACGTGCTCCTTGCGCAGCGTGTTCAGAAACGGGTCTTGTAACAACTGCCCTTTAGTGCTCATCGTGCCTCCCACGGCTTTGTTGTTGAACCGCTACTGTAATTGATTTCGATCGCTTTTTCCACCTCGGAAAGGAAATGGGGGCAGGCTAAACCTTTTTCAAGTAAGGATTGGTCGAAGTCTTGAATTGCACCTTGAGGGGCGTGCCCTCGAGCGAGAACGCCTGGCGAAAGCGCCCCTCGAGGTAGCGGCGATAGCCCTCCGGCACGGCATCGAGCGCATTGCCGTGGATGATGATCAGCGGCGGATTCATGCCGCCCTGATGAGCATAGCGCAATTTCGGCCGCGTGAGGCCCTTGCGCGGCGGCGGCTGGCGCTCGACGGCTTCGATCAACACGCGCGTGAGGCGCGGCGTCGGCAGTTTGCTCATGGCGGCGCGGTAAGCATCGTCGATCGAGGGCAGCAAGCCTGACAAGCCGCCACCTTCCAGCGCGGAAATGAAATGAAAGCGCGCAAAACCGAGGAAACCGAGCTTGCGCCGCAGATCGCGCTTGACGCACTCGCGCCGATAGTCGTCTAGGCCATCCCATTTGTTGACGGCGACTACCAGAGCTCGTCCTTTCTCCACTACGTAACCGGCGATGTGCGAGTCCTGGTCGGAGATGTCGGCTTGCGCGTCGAGCACCAGCACCACCACGTTGGCCTGGTCCACCGATTGCAGCGTCTTGATCACGGAAAACTTCTCCACCGACTCGAACACCTGGCCGCGGCGCCGTAGCCCGGCGGTATCGATCAGGGTATAGCGCCCGCCGTCGCGCTCGAACGGGACCTCGATGCTGTCGCGCGTGGTGCCAGGCTGGTCGAAGGCGATCACTCGGTTCTCCCCCAGCAGGCTGTTGATTAGGGTCGACTTGCCGACGTTGGGCCGCCCGATGATGGCAATGCGCGGATGGCCCGCCGCCGGCTCTTGCTCGGGCTCTGGCGCAAACCCGGCGAGCGCCAGATCGATGAGGTCGTGCACGCCTTCGCCATGCGCGGCGGAAATGGCGTAGGGCTGGCCCAGACCAAGTTCGTGAAATTCGGCCGTGACCACGCCGATATTCATGCCTTCCGCCTTGTTCACGGTGAGCAGCACGCGCCGGCCGGTCTTGCGCAGCAGGTCCGCTATGTTGCGGTCCTGCGGCGCGAGTCCCTGACGCACATCGACCATGAACAGGATTACGTCGGCCTCGACGATCGCCTGCAGGGTCTGCTTCGCCATCTCGTGCAGGATGCCTTCTTTCGCCACCGGCTCGAAGCCGCCCGTGTCCACTAGGAAATAGGGCCGGTCTCCGACCCGGCCTTCGCCGTAATGGCGATCACGCGTCAGTCCGGGCATGTCGGCCACGAGCGCGTCGCGGCTGCGCGTGAGCCGGTTGAACAGCGTGGATTTGCCGACGTTGGGCCGGCCGACGATGACTACGGTTGGTTTCATTTGCCGGGCGTCACGCGCGTACCTGCATGCGGCGCAAGGAAATCCGCCTGGATTCCGTTTGCGCCCGCTGCGGCCCCGCGTCGAAGGCTATTTGATGTTGAAGGCATACAGCCCGCCGTTGCGGGTCTGTATGAGGAAGCCGCCGCCGGGCAACATCACCGGATTGGTGCTGACCGGACTGCCGTCGGTCGCGACACGGCCGACAAAGGCGCCGGAGTCGCGGGCGAGAAGATGCACATAGCCCTGGATGTCGGCGACGACGATTTCGCGCCCGAGCGCGAGCGGGGCGGACAGGTTGCGCAGGCGCAGCTTGTCCTGCTTCCACACGCTGGGGCCGCCGATGCGATCGAGCGCATGCACGGCGCCCTTGTCGTCGCTGACGAAGGCGTAGCGCGCATCGAGTGCCAGCCCGGATGTGCTCGACATCTCTCGCCCCCACACCGCTTGGCCATTGGCAAGCTCGAAGCAGCCGATGCGGCCCTGATAAGCGACTGCGCACACCTCGCGTTCAGCGACCACAGGCAGTCCGATCACGTCGGTGACCCGCTCCAGCTCGGTGGCGCCGCGCGGAAGCGCGACGGTCGCCTCCCAGCGCACTGCGCCGTTGAACAAGTTGATCGCGACCAGTTTGCCGCCGGCAAAGCCGGCATAGACGACACCTCTGGAGATGCTGATGCCCACCGGCGAGCGCACCGTGAGCGCGGGCGTCGAACGCTGGTAATACCACTTGCGCTTGCCGTCCTTCGCATCTAGACCGAAGATACGGCTGTCGGCGCTGCGCACCACGACGACGTCGTCCGCCACCCGCGGCGCCGCCAACACTTCGCTACTTACCTGCGTCTTCCATAGCGCGGTGCCGTTGGCGTCGAAAGCCAGCACCTCGCCCTTGCCGCTGCCCACTGCCACCAGTTTGCCGTCGGCGCCGACACCGCCGGTCAGACGCTCCCCGGCATTGATGCGCCACAAGTGCTTGCCGCTGCCCCCATCCAGGCGCGTGATCGTGCCGTCGCTAGCGGCTGCGTAGACGCTGTCGCCCGCCACCGCGGGGCTGAATACCGCCTGCTGCGAATTGCCTATATTCGACTGCCACAGCGTGCTTACCTCCACTGTATTCGTAAGTGGGGCAAGCTGGGCCATTTCCGGCGCCGGACTGCGGCTGCCGAACCAGTTCATCGGGTTGATGCTCTCGATTGCACTGTTGACCATGCTGCCACCGCCGCAACCCGCAGCCAACAGCATTGCCGCAAGCGCCAGGACGAGTGCAGAGACGCGCTTCATTTCACCGCGCCGAGCGCATCCAGGCGCAACTGAATCGATCCGCGCAGCCCGGCGTCCCTGGCGTCCGCCCTTTCCAGCGCGCTCTTGTAAGCCGCGCCTGCCTCTTCATTCTTGCCCTGGGCGACCAGGACATCAGCCCTCGTCGCCAGAAACAGCGCATCGAAAGCGGCGCCGTGCTTGGCATCCAGCGCTTTTAGCGCATCGTCGTAGGCTTTTTCGTCGAGCATCACGCTTGCCAGCCGCAGGCGCGCAATATCCTGCAAACCTTCGTCCCCGGCGTTCTCGGCGACCCAGGCGAGCTGGGCATGCGCGGTTTTCATGTCGCCGCTCTGAAAGTGCGCCTTGGCCGAAACCAGCGCCGCCATTGAGGCGTAGGCCGTGCGCGGGTACCGCTCCAGAATGGCGCCCGCGCTTTCGCGCACCTGCTTCAGGTCGCCCGCGCGAGCTGCTTTCTGCACGCTGTCATACAAAGCCGACGCCTGGGCCGCCTGGTTGCGCTGATAGTAGTTCCAGCCTTGCCAGGCGGCGAGCACGAAGAGAACCAGGCTCAAGGCGGTCACCACCAGATTGCCGTTTTCCTTCCACCATGCCTTCAGCGTTGCCAGTTGTTCCTGTTCTTCCAGATCGTATGCGGCCATTCCTAATCCTTTAACGTTACGCGGGGAACCGGGAGGGAAAGGAAGTGTCCCTCCCCTTCCTAGGCCCCTCGTTCTCCCCTAAATCAGGCGCCTAACGATGATTCCGTCAGGCGCACTCTGGATCGTCTTCCAAAAATAACAAATTGGTTACGGAATCGGGCAGCGTAGCGCGCGCCACGCGCACTTGCTCGCGCTCCCGGCGCAGATGCTTCACGCTCAGCTCGTTGTTTGCGGCCTCGTCCTCGCCGATGATTACCGCGAGCGTTGCCCCGCTTGCATCGGCCTTTTTCATTTGCGCCTTGAAATTGCCGCCGCCGCAGTGCTGCATCACCGACAGGCCATGGTTACGCAACTCCTCGGCCACGCCGAAGGCCATGCGCCCGGCGGCGCTGCCCTGGTGCACGACATAGACTTCGCATTGCGCCGCGGCTTGCGGCGCGCGCGCCTCCTGCATCAGCGCGAGCAGTCGCTCCAGTCCCATGGCAAAACCGCAGGCCGGCGTTGGCTTGCCGCCGATCTGCTCGAACAGGCCGTCGTAGCGTCCGCCGCCGCACACCGTGCCCTGGGCGCCCAGGCGCTCGGTCACCCATTCGAACACGGTGAGATTGTAGTAGTCCAGACCGCGCACCATGCGCGGGTTGATGCTATAGGGAATGCCGACGTCCTTCAACACCTGCTGCACCCCGTCGAAATGCGCGAGCGAGGCCTCGCCCAACCGATCGAGCAGCCGCGGCGCAGATTCGATGAGCGGCTGCATCAACGGGTTCTTGCTGTCGAACACGCGCAAGGGATTGGTATGCAAGCGGCGCCTGGCGTCCTCGTCCAGCGCATCCTCGTGCGCCTGCAGATACTGCACCAGTTCGGCGCGGTGTCTCAAGCGCTCCTCCGGGCTGCCGATGCAATTAAGCTGCAGCCTGATATCGTCAAGGCCGAGGTCGTCCCACAGCCGCGCGCACATCAGCAGCAACTCGGCGTCCACATCCGGGCCGGCATAGCCTAGGGCTTCCGCGCCGACCTGGTGAAACTGGCGGTAGCGTCCCTTCTGCGGCCGCTCGTGCCGGTACATGGGTCCCAGGTAATATAGCCGCCGCGGGCTGCCGTAGAGCAGATTGTGCTGGATTGCCGAGCGTACGGTAGAAGCCGTGGCTTCCGGCCGCAACGTCAGGGCCTCGCCGTTCAGTTCATCGACAAAGCTGTACATTTCTTTCTCGACGATGTCGGTGGCCTCGCCGATGGCGCGGCGAAACAAGGCGGTCGGCTCGACCAGCGGCGTGCGCAGGTTGCGATAGCCGTAACTCCGAAGCCAGGAGCGCAGGGTCTCCTCCAGTTCCTCCCAAAGCACCGCCTCGTCCGGCAGGATGTCGTTCATTCCGCGGACTGCTTGTATGGTATGGCTCATCGTTGCACTCGGAAGGGGCCCGACTTAGACCGCCGACTTTAGGGGAAGTGTCGCCGATTTCTTCGCCGCCGTGGCGCTCGCCGCGCCCGCACCGTAGTGGCTGCGCACGTAAGCGTCGACGATATTCTGGAAATCCCGGGCGATGGTTTCGCCCTTGAGCGTCACCGTCTTCTCTCCGTCCACGAACACCGGGGCCACCGGCCGCTCGCCCGAACCCGGCAAGCTGATGCCGATGTTGGACTGTTTCGATTCGCCCGGGCCGTTCACCACGCATCCCATCACGGCCACGTGCATGTCTTCCACACCCGGAAACTGCTCGCGCCACAACGGCATCTGCTCTCGCAGGTAAGCCTGGATGCTCGCGGCGAGTTCCTGGAAATAGGTGCTGGTGGTGCGGCCGCAGCCGGGACAACTGATGACCAGCGGCGCAAACGACCGCAGGCCCATGGTCTGCAGGATTTCCTGCGCCACTACGACTTCGCGCGTGCGCTCGCCGCCGGGCTCGGGCGTGAGCGAAATGCGGATGGTGTCGCCGATGCCTTCCTGCAGCAGCACCGCCAGCGCCGCGGTCGAGGCGACGATGCCTTTGGAACCCATGCCGGCCTCGGTGAGCCCGAGATGCAGCGGATATTCGCAGCGTGCTGCCAGCTCGCGATATACCGAGATGAGGTCCTGCACGCCGCTCACCTTGCACGAGAGCACGATACTGTCCGCGGGGAGGCCCCATTTCTCCGCCTGCGCGGCCGACTCCAACGCCGACACCACCAGTGCCTCGCGCATCACCGCGTTGGCCGCCAGCGGTTGCGCCCGGGCGCTGTTCTCGTCCATCAGGCGCGCCAGCAACTCCTGATCGAGGCTGCCCCAGTTGACGCCGATGCGCACCGGCTTGGCGTACTTGCAGGCCATTTCGATCATGGTCGCGAACTGTTCGTCGCGCTTCGACCCTTTGCCGACATTGCCGGGGTTGATGCGGTACTTGGCGAGCGCTTCGGCGCACTCGGGATACTGGCTGAGCAGGCGATGCCCGTTGAAATGGAAATCTCCCACCAGCGGCACGGCGCAATCCCTGCGCGCCAAGTCCTCGCGAATACGGGCGACCTGCGCCGCCGCCTCGGCCGTGTTGACGGTGATGCGCACCAGTTCGGAACCCGCGCGCGCCAGGTCGTGGACCTGCTGCGCCGTGGCGCGCGCGTCGGCGGTATCGGTATTGGTCATGGACTGCACCACGATGGGCGCGCCGCCGCCGACGACGACATCGCCTATGCGCACCTGGCGCGTGTGCTTGCGTAAGACGACGGACATGGGGGCTACTCGAGCGTCAGGCGGGCGACGTCGACCTTGAAATAAGGCCGCAAATCGACCGGCGCGTCGTTGTATTTCAGCCGCACATTGGCGGCGTTGCCGATCACCACTTCGAACGGCGGCATACCTTCGATCGACTGTCTGCTGCCGGCCGGGTTGAGCTGGGACAGCAGTATCTTGCCGTGTGCCTGCTTGATTTCGACCCAAGACGTCTCGCCGAATTCGAGTTCGAGGCGTTTATACCCGCCAGGGCTGCGGCCGGCCGCGGGAGCCGGCGCCACAGTCGCCTGGGCAGGCGATTCAGCGCGTGGCGTGTCGGTCTCGACCGGCTGCTCCGGCTCGCTCGCCGGCGCGGGCGGCGCCTGGACCGCCTCGTTCTTCGCGACTTTAGGCGTAATAGTCACCGCCTCGCCGGTTGAGGGCGGGCTGGCATACCACCCATAGCCCACGATCGCCACCGCCGCGAGCGCTGCCAACGACAGATAGACATAGACGAGGTTCGTTTTTTTTCCGCCCTCGATAAATGGCTCCTGATCGTTTGTGCGCAGATCGACCGTGACCGGGGCGGGAATATCGCGCCGGCCCAGGTCGGCTAGCAGGGGCTGGGGATCGAGCCGGACCAGCTTGGCGTAACTGCGGATCATGCCGCGCACAAAAGTCGCGCCGGACAAATTCGCGTAGTCGTCCGCCTCGATGGCCGCGATCTGCTTGACCCCATACTTGATTTTTTGCGATACGTCGGCAACGCTGAGCTTGAGCTCGGCGCGCGCGGCCGCCAGCGCCCGTCCCGGGCTGGTTTGCTCCGTCGTTGGTTCCGCTTCACTCATTCGAACTTGCCCTTGAGCATGTCCTGGTATTCCTGCGAGCCGGAGAAACGCCGCCGCAACTGCGTGGCCAGGGTATTCTCGGCCGACTTGTCGCCCAACTTGCGCTCGATGCGCAGCGCCAGCCACAGCGAATCGGCCGTCGGCTCGACCAGCTTGTTGAAGCGGCCGATAAAACCGCGCGCAAGCTCCAACTGCCCGCGCTTGTACTGGATCGATGCCAGGTTGAGCAGGGCCTGGAGATTGTCGGGTTCGCTGCGCAACGCGCGCTGGAAGTAGTCGAAGGCATCGCGCTCGTTGTTCTTCCTGATAGCGCACAGCCCGGCATTGACGTAGGAGCGCGCCGGGGTGCTGTACAGCGGGTTCTTGAGCGCCGCCAGGAAGTAGGCGATGGACTGCTCCTCGCGCCCGCTCTGGCATAGGAACCAGCCGTAGTTGTTATTGATGTCCGGATCGTTCGGGGAGAGGCGCAGCGCGCGCTCGAAATGCTGCTGCGCGACGGCGTTTTCGCGCAGGTCCATATGCACCAGGCCGAGCACGTTGAATGCCGGGGCATAAGTCGGATCGGCGTCGACTGCAACGCGCAATTCTTCCAGCGCAACGCCCATATTGCCGCGTTCAAAATAGGCCGAAGCGAGTTCGGTGTGAATGCGCGCGCGGTTACGCGGGGCGCCGATGTCGCCGGTCACGGTGCCGGTCTCTACCGTATCCGCCTGAGTCGCCGAAGACAGCGGGGTCTGCGCGCAGCCGGTAAGCGCGCCGCAGACCAGCAACAGCGCGGCATAAATGGTCGATCTCAGCATGGCCGTATCTCCACCACGCGGCGCGTGCGCCGGGTCTTGTCCTCCACCTTGCCCGCGAGCTGGCCGCAAGCCGCGTCGATATCGTCTCCGCGCGTCTTGCGGGTCGTCACCACCAGTCCGGCCGAGATGAGGATTTCGGCGAAGCGGCAGATCGCGTCGCGCGACGAGCGCTTGAAGCCGGAATTGGGGAAGGGGTTGAACGGAATCAGGTTGAATTTGCACGGAACATCGCGCACCAGCGCTATGAGCTGTCGCGCGTGCTCGGCGCCGTCGTTGACACCCTCAAGCATGACGTACTCGAAGGTGAGAAAATCGCGCGGGGCCTTGTCCAAATAGCGTCGGCAGGCGGCAAGCAGCTCGGCCAGCGGATATTTCCTGTTGATCGGCACGAGAATGTTTCGCAGCGCGTCGTTGGGCGCGTGCAGCGATACCGCCAGCGCCACCGGGCAGGTGTCGCGCAGGCGGTCGATGGCGGGCACGATGCCCGAAGTGGACAGCGTCACGCGCCGGCGCGAGAGCCCGTAGGCGTTGTCGTCCAGCATCAGGCGCATCGCCGTTACCACGTTGTCGAAATTGGCCAGTGGCTCGCCCATGCCCATCAGGACGACGTTGCTGAGCACACGCTCGCCCTTGGGCGCGGCGCCGAGAGCCTTGTTCGCAATCCAGAGCTGGCCGATCATCTCGGCCACGCTGAGGTTGCGGTTGAAGCCCTGCCTGGCGGTGGAACAAAATTTGCAGTCCAAGGCGCAGCCCGCCTGCGAGGACACGCACAAAGTGCCTCGATTGGTCTCCGGGATGAACACCGTTTCCACCGCGTTGCCCTTGCCGACGTCGATCAGCCATTTGCGCGTGCCGTCCGCGGCCGTGGTGTCCGATACGACTCGCGGCGCCTCGATCACCGCGCTCGCGGCGAGCTTTTCCCGCAGCGGCCTGGCGAGGTCGCTCATTTTCGAAAAATCCGCCTCCCCGGACTGGTGCATCCAGCGCAGCAGTTGCTTGGCGCGAAACGGCTTCTCGCCCGCTTCGGCAAAAAAGCCGGCGAGTTGCGCAGCATCGAGGTTGAGGAGGTTGAGGCTCATGGGTATTCGAGATTCAGCGCGAGTAGATGTTCAACGCCGGGAAGAAATAGGCGATTTCCACCTTGGCCGTGTCCACGGCATCGGAGCCGTGCACCGCGTTGGCGTCGATACTGTCGGCGAAGTCGGCGCGAATGGTGCCTTGGTCCGCCTTTTTCGGGTCGGTCGCGCCCATCAATTCCCGGTTCTTGGCGATGGCGCCCTCGCCCTCGAGCACCTGCACCATCACCGGGCCGGAGATCATGAATTTGACCAGATCCTGGAAAAAGGGCCGGCCTTTGTGCACCGCATAAAAACCCTCGGCCTCGGCGCGCGACAATTGCAGCATGCGCCCTGCGATAATCTTCAAGCCATTGGTTTCAAAGCGCGAATAAATCTTACCGATGACGTTCTTGGCCACCGCGTCGGGCTTGATGATGGATAGGGTGCGTTCCAAAGCCATGCAAATCTCCAGAATTTGGGTAAAGAAAAAGCTTAACGTTATATTTTATCAAGGTTTTTGCTTTATGTCGCCTGCCTTATCCATGCAAGATTGCGAAGCGGTTGGTAATTGTCAGTCTGTCAATTGTCAGTCTTGACTCAGGGATCCGGTTTAGCGCAATATCCTAGCGTAGTATTCTTAGTGCAATATCCAGATTCCCGCGGCGTCGATCGCTTCAAACGGCGTGCCTACGGGCGAAAAAGTGTAACATCCACCAAGTCTGCCAAGCGTGTGTCAGCCAACAGCCGGCCACGATCCGCAAGCGGACGCCCCGAGCTAATGCCGAAGGAGGGATGCGTGACTGTTCGAGTCGAAACTGAAGCTGGCGTTGCCAAGGTCATCCTTGACAATCCCGAGCGACTGAACGCGCTCAACGCCACGATGAAGGATCAACTGATCGACGCGTTCCACGGTTTCGCAGAGGACGATGCCGTCCGGGCCGTCGTCTTGACGGGCGCCAACAAGGCGTTCTGCTCGGGCTCCGACGTTACCGCGATGGGCCAGGCGGACGTTCGCAGCGGCCGTCGGAAACTGCATACTGCCCACACGCTGATCCGCGCGATGATGCACCTGGAAAAGCCGATCATCGCCGCAGTCCGCGGGCCGGCCGTCGGCATCGGCTGGAGCCTCGCGATGGCGAGCGACTATATCGTCGCGTCGCCGACGGCGAAGTTCGGACAGGTCTTCAAAAAGATCGGTCTGGCTCCGGACGGCGGCGCCGTGTTCCTGCTGACCCAGTACGTCGGCGTACTGCGCGCCAAGGAACTGGTCATGTCGGCGCGCATCATTTCCGCCGAGGAAGCGTTGCGGCTCAACCTGCTGACCGAACTGGTCGACGACGACAAGCTCGACCAGCGCGCGATGTCGATCGCCACCGAGCTGGCCGCGTCCGCCGGCCTGGCGCTGGGCATGGCCAAGCGCCTGTTTCTGGGCGCGGCCGGCGTCGGGCTCGATACCTTCCTGGAACTCGAGTCGCATGTGCAGAACCAGTTACTCTCGACCCACGATCACCAGGAGGGCGCGGCCGCTTTCCTTGCCAAGCGCGCACCAAAATTCGAGGGCCGCTGAGGTGGCGGCCGCCAGCGTCAGCGCCCAGGTCTCGGCCTTGCTGCTCCCGACATGCCACGCAGGCCTCCGAGCCGAGGCGTAAGACGCGGCAGACCGGATTCTTTCGACCATGGTTCGGGGCTTGAGCAAGGGCTTGCGCACAGGGCGCGGGCCGAGCGTGCGAACTTGTGCAGTTTTTTTGTGAGGAGACAATCGTGAGAAAGCTACAGCGCGTGTTTTTTACCTCGGCCACTTGGCTCATAGGCGCGATTTCCCTGGCGATGCTGCCGCAAGCGGCGCTGGCCCAAGGGCAAAGCTACCCGACCAAGCGGATTCAATTCATCGCGCCGATTCCGGCCGGCGGCAGCACCGACATCCTTGCGCGCGACATCGCCCGCCGTCTGCACGAACGCCTGGGTCAGCCGGTGATCGTGGAAAACAAGCCGGGCGCCGCGGGCAGCATCGGCGCCGCCTTCGTGGCGCAGGCGCCGGCCGACGGCTACACCATCTTGCTGGTCAATTCGGGGCACGCCATCAACCCGCATGTCTACTCAAAGCTGCCGTTCGACGCGCTGACGGACTTCACGCCGGTGGTTAACCTAGCGTCGCTGGCGATGGGTATCTTCGTGCACCCGTCGGTGCCGGCGAAGAACCTGGCCGAGTTCATTGCGCTGGCCAAGTCCAAGCCGGACGCGCTGAGCTTCACGTCCTCGGGCAACGGCGGCGCGTCGCACCTGTTGGGCGAGACCTTCATGGCGCGGTCCGGCACCAAGATGGTCCACATTCCCTACCGCGGCAGCGCGCCGGCCATTGCCGACGCGGTGGCCGGCCAGGTGCCGGTGTCGATGGCCGACGTCCCGCTGGCGGCGCCGTACGTCAAGTCCGGCGCGCTGCGCGGGCTCGCCGTGACCTCGAATACGCGCTCGCCGTCGATGCCAGACGTGCCCACCTTCGCCGAGGCCGGCTTGTCCGGCATGGAGAACTCGGTCTGGGTCGGAGTGCTCGCGCCGGCCGGGACGCCGCCGGACATCGTGCGCACGCTGAATCGCGCGATCGTCGCGATCCTGCGCGAGCCTGCGATGACGGCGCGGCTCAATGGACAGGGCTTCGAAGTCGTCGCCGGTACGCCGGAAGAATTCGGCAAGGTGATTCGCGACGACTACGCTCGTTTCGGCGCCATCGTTCGAAACGCCAAGATCCGGGCCGACTAGCCGAGGCCGGAAGCAATCCCCGCTTCGTCAACACTGACCGCTTCATCGCAAGCTGCGGCTAGCGCGGGCAGATCTCATTTACGAAAGGAACGACGGATGGATTTTGACTTCACCGAAGAGCAGAACATGCTGCGCGACAGCGTGCGCAAGATGCTCGACAGGATTGCGACGCCCGAATACATCAAAGACACCGACGTCAATGCGCGCTACCCGTACGAGGTGTACGACGCGTTCATCGAGATGGGCCTGATTTCGATGGCGTTCCCGGAGGAATACGGCGGCCTGGGCGGCGACGTGATGGACTTCGCCATCATCAGCGAAGAGCTGGGCCGCAAGAGCTACGACATGCTGGGCGCCTACGCCACCTCGGTGTTCAACGGCCTGAACCTGCTGCACAACGGCAGCGAAGCGCAAAAGCGCTACTTCCTGCCCAAGCTGATGTCGGGCGAGATCCGCATGTCGATCTCGATGACCGAGCCCGATGCCGGGTCCGACGCCGGTGCGATGCGCGCCACGGCGAGACGCGAAGGCAACGAGTGGGTCATTAACGGCCAGAAGGTCTTCGCCACCGCGGCGGGCGCCAAGAACAACATCATCTCGGTGTACGTCAAGACCGACTTGAACGTGCACTACAAGGACGGCATTTCGCTGTTCCTGGTCGACAACACGCTGCCCGGCGTGAACCTGAGAAAGCTCGACACCCTCGGCCGCCGCTCGCTCGGTACCTACGAAATCTTCTTCGACAACGTGCGGGTGCCCGCCGACCGGCTGGTCGGCGAGCCCAATCGCGGCTGGCATTACATGCTCGCCGGCCTGCAACTGGAGCGCTTGGCGACGACCGCCGGCTACAGCGGCGCGGCGCAGAACGTGGTCGACCAGGCGGTGGCCTATGCCAGCGAGCGCAAGCAGTTCGGCAAGCCGATCGGCAACTTCCAGTCGATCGCCCACATGCTGGCCGACATGCAAACCGAAGTCGAAGCCAGCCGTCTGCTGCTGTGGCATGCCGCCTGGCAGCTCGCCAAAGGCAAGGACGCGCTGAAAGCGCTGTCGATGGCCAAGCTGTTCGGCTCCGAAACCTACGCGAAGGCAGCCAACACCGGCATGCAAATCATGGGCGGCTACGGCTACATCATGGAGTTCGACATGCAGCGCCACTACCGCGATGCCCGCTCGACCACCATCACGGCCGGCACCTCGCAGATGCAGCGCAACATCATCGCCAAGCTGATGGGCTTAAATCCGAAGTAACCGGGCGGCGGAAAACGAGATATCTATCGTCTTGCAAAGACCCGCCGCGGCGGGAGTAATGAAGTTCAACCCCCATGCCTTCCCTGCCCGTCACGGGGCGAGGCTGATGCGCACGTCGCGTTGAAGGCGCCTGAGTTCGTCGATCGCGCCATCAACCAGATCGGCCATGATGTCCTTCGCCGGGCGGCGCGTCTTGAGCATGCCGCCGACCTGGCCGGCAATGTTGTAGAACAGGTCGTGCCGCCCGGCCGCCAGCGCGGCGGCGAGCAAGTCTTCCATCAGGATGCGCTGGTACGGCGTATCGAGCGTCGGCAGGCCGGACTCGGCCCAGGCTTGCGAAATCTCGCTGTGGAAGGCTCGCACCGTCTTGCCGGTCCAGACCTTACTCACACGGAAGCTCTCCGAATCGGCCGCGACGATCTGCTGCTTGCTCGCATCGAAGATCTCGCACTCGTCGGCGACCAGGAAGGCCGTGCCCAGCCACGCCGCCTGCGCGCCGAGAGCGAGGGCGGCAACAATGCCCCGACCGTCGCCGATGCCGCCCGCGGCAATGACAGGCGTCGGACTGACCGCATCGACGACCTGCGGGATGAGCGGCAGTGACGCCACCGTGCCGGTGTGTCCACCGGCCTCTGTGCCTTGCGCCACGATCGCATCGACGCCCGACTTGCGTTGGCGAACTGCGTTGCGCACCGAACCCGACAGGCCGATGAGCTTCATGCCCTGCGCGCGTGCGCGCGGGGCCAGGAACTCCGGATCGCCCAAGCCGGAGGCGAAGATCGGCACGCGTTCTTCCAGCACCACCTCGATCACGCGCTTGGCGTATTCGACGTTGACGACCGTTTCGTTCTCCGGCAAGACCTCCGGCAAGTCGAAGCGGCGCAGCAGCGTCTTGACGAAGGCCGCGTGTTCCGGATACCGGCGGCGGATCTCCTCCCTCACGCCGGAGCGCGTATCGGGGGCGTCCGCGATCCGCGCGGGAAGCAGAAGGTCGACGCCGAACGGCCGATCGGTCAGCGCCCGCACTTCGCGAATGCGCTTTCGCGTTTCCTCGGGCGACAAGCCGGAACAGCCCAGAATGCCGGCGCCTCCGGCCTGCGAGACCGCCGCTACCAGCCGCGGCGGCGTGGCGCGCCCGCCGACGCCCATGCCGGCGAGCAGGATCGGATATTCGACGCCGAGGAAGTCGCAGAACGCGTTGTGGAGGATCGGGCGCGCCGTCACTTGAACCGCGGCTTGCGCTTTTCGCGGAACGCAGCCACACCCTCGCGCACGTCCTCGGTGAGAAACAGGAACGGGAAAGCATCCGCCGCGTAGCGCATCTCGTCGCCGCCCAGCCCGCGGTTGTAGAACGACTTGGCCATCTCGACGGCCATGCGCGGCTTGGACGCGATCTTCTCGGCCAGCGCGGTCGCCTCCTCGATAAGCTTCTCGTGAGGCACGGTACGCAACGCGATGCCGAGCCGGCAGGCCTCCGCAGCGTCGATTGGCTCGCCCAATATGCTCAACTCCTTGGCCTTGGGACGGCCCACGATGTCGTGCAAGCGCACCACCGCGAAGCCCGGCAACAGGCCGAGTTGGATCTCGGGCACGCCAAACTTGGCGCGCTCGGAGGCGATGATGAAGTCGCAACTGATCGCCAGTTCGAACCCGCCGCCGTAGGCCATGCCGTTGACCGCCGCGATGAGCGGCTTGCGGCAACGCTCTGGCTGCGCGAGAAACGGCAACACGTTGGCAATAAAGGTGTGCGCTTGTTCCGCAGTGACCGGAAAGCCGCTGATGTCGGCGCCGACGCAAAATGCCTTGTCGCCCCGGCCGGTGATCACCCCCACGCGAACCTCGTCGTCGGCATCGATGGCCGCCAGGCTCTCCGACACCCCCTGGCGAACGCCCGCCGAAAGAGCGTTCAGCTTGGTCGGCTCGTCCAGCGTGATGAAGGCGATGCGGCCCTTTTTTTCGTACTCGACGCTACCCAATCTCATGCAGATCTCCTGTGGATGGTTGAATGGCCTGCGATTTCAGTCGAGCTTGGCTCCGGAGGACTTGACCACCTTACCGAGCTTGACGATCTCGGTCCGAATGAAGCTCGCGAATTCCTCCGGCGTTGAGCTAGCCGCCTCAAAGCCGACTTGCGAAAGTTTGTCGCGGATTTCCGTCAGGTTCAGGATCTTCACCATCTCGGTGTTCAGCCGACTGACGACCGCCTTGGGCGTGCCCGCGGGCGCCAGCAGACCCACCCATGCGGTGTACTGGAATCCGGGGAAGCCGCTGTCGGCGATGGGCGGCAGATCAGGCACGGCGCCCACGCGTTTGGCGCTCGTGACTCCCAGGCCCACCACCTTGCCCGAGCGCAGCATGGGCAGCGCGGCGGTCACGGCGTCGAACTGGAAGGCCACGTGTCCGCCCATCACGTCTTGGTTGGCCTGCGCAGTGCCTTTGTACGGTACATGGACCAGATCGATGCCCGCCTGCGTCTTGAGCATCTCCATCGCCAGGTGCGAGGAGGTACCATTGCCCGAAGATGCGTAGTTGATCTGCCCCGGTTTGCTGCGCGCGAGCTGCACCAGCTCGGGCATCGTGCGCACGCCCAGACCTGTGTACGCCATCAAGACGAAAGGCACATGCCCGATCAGCGTGATGGGGGCAAAGTCACGCACCGCGTCGTACGGCATCTTAGGATGCAGGGTAACGTTGACGCCATGGCTAGTACTCGTGCCGATGAGCAGCGTATAGCCATCGGGCGGTGATTTCGCCACCGCGTCGGCGCCGATGTTGCCGCCCGCGCCCGGGCGGTTCTCGATCACCACTGCTTGCCCCAGCGCCTCGGACAGCTTGGGAACCAACATTCGCAGCACCGCGTCGGTGGTCCCGCCGGGCGACAGCGGCACTACCACGCGCACCGGCTTGTTCGGATAGTCCTGTGCGCGTGCCGCAGCGGTCACGCAGGCGAGCATCAGAAAGGATAGGAAAAACCGCCGCATGGATGCGCTCCCGTATTTGAATCGAGGTTCGTATCTTACAGATGTTCGAAAGTCAGTCAACTCTCTCCGACTCTCTCCGACACCGCGAGCCGACATACCGGCAGATTGCATCTGTCGGCTATAAGCGTCCGGAAACCCATCAACCTGAAGCCCGCCGCCTTGACGGTCATCATGTTCGGTGGGAGACTTGCCCGCATTCGCGTGAGCTTACTCAGACAACGCCCGGGCCGTCGGACGCAAGGCTAAGCTTGGCAATAAATCACTTTCCAAAAGGGGGTTTCATGGATTTTTCGCTTTCGGATCAGATCAAGGATTTCCGCGGCAGGGTACGGGAGTTCGTCGAAGATGAGCTTATTCCTTTGGAAAAAGACCCGGCCACTTTCGACGAGCATGAAACCATCCGGATCGACTTGCTGCAGGAGGTCCGTGCCAAGGTCAAGCGAGCCGGCCTGTGGGCGCCCCAGATACCCAAGCAATACGGCGGCCAGGGGCTCAGTATCGTCGGCATGGCGGCCTGTTACGAGGAGATGAACCGCTCCTTGTTCGGCCCGGTGTGCTTCAATTGCGCGGCGCCGGACGATGGCACCATGATTGCCCTCAGTAAAGTGCTGCCCGAGGAACAAAAGGCCCGCTGGCTTCAGCCCATCATCGACGGGGAAGTACAATCTGCTTTCTGCATGACTGAACCCCACCCCGGAGCCGGTTCCGATCCCTCGATGATGATCACCCGGGCCGAAAAGAAAGGCGGCAAGTGGGTCGTGTACGGCCGCAAGTGGTTCATCACCGGCGCCGCCAATGCCAAGCACTTCATCTTGCTGGCCCGCACTTCCGAAGATCCGCGCAAAGGGCTCACCGCTTTTCTGTTTCATGCCGACCAACCCGGCTGGAAAATCGAGCGCCGCATCGAGATCATGGGGCCGGAGGACCACGGCGGGCACTGCGAGCTGGTGTTCAAGGGCCTGGAGATCCCCGATGAAAACGTGATCCTGAAACCCGGCGACGGCCTCAAATTCACCCAGATCCGCCTTGGTCCGGCCCGCCTGACCCACTGCATGCGCTGGACCGGTTTGGCCCGCCGTGCGCTGGAGATTGCCGCCGAATATGTTTCCGAGCGGAAAAGCTTCGGCATGGGACTGCACAAGCACGAAGGCGTGCAGTGGATGTTGGGGGATGCCGCCATGCAAGTGGACATCGGCCGGCTGCTGACCATGCGGGCGGCCTGGCTGCTGGACCAGGGCGACCGCGCCCAGAAAGAAGTCTCCATGGCCAAGGTGGTGGTCTCGGAGGCGCTGCATCACGCGGTGGATACCGCCATCCAGTTATGCGGCGCGATGGGCTACTCCAAGGACCTGCCTTTGGAATGGATGTACCGTTACGCGCGGCTGGCCCGGATCGGCGACGGCGCCTCGGAGGTGCATAAAATGGTGCTGGCAGGTTATGTCCTCAAGGAGCGCAAGGATTTCTGGTCATGGCGGTAAGCGTTCCCGACCGGCGCGAGGTGCTACAGCACTTCCTGGCGGAGGCCAAGGGCGAACCGGGCCTCAAAATCGCCAAGCTTACCAAGTTGGCCGGCGGCACGGTGCAGCAGAACTGGAGGGTGGATGTGGAATGGCCCGGCGGGGCAGCCAGTTGGGTGCTGCGCACCGCGGAGGCTTTGGGCGTCGAGGACAGCCTGGCGGCAGCAGAGGAGTACGAAGTGATGAGGGCCGCTCACGCCGCCGGAGTCAAGTTGCCTGCGCCCTTGTGGAGCTGCGTCGATCCCACGGTGCTGGGGCAGGATTTCTTCGTGGTGGATTTCCTGGATGGCATGGCAGAGCCACACAAGCTGTTCGGCGCCTCTTTGGACGGACAGCGGGAGGCCATCATCGAACAGGTGGGGGAGCAATTGGGGCGCTTGCAGGCAGTAGTTCCCAAACCGGGAGTTTTGCCTTTCCTCAAACCGCCACCTGAGAACGTAGCGCTCGACACCATCGCCAATCTCAGGGATTACTTGGACAGCCACGAGTTGCCCCATCCCGCCATCGAATTCGGCCTGCGCTGGCTGGAGCGCAACGCTCCGCCGCCGGAGGTGGGAGTGCTGTGCCACGGGGATTTCCGCACCGGCAATTACATGGTGAAGGACGGGCGGTTGCAGGGCATCCTAGATTGGGAGCTGGGCCATTGGGGCGATCCCCACGAAGACCTGGGGTGGCTTTGTCAGCGTTTTTTCCGCTTCGGCAAGGTCCGTAAGGAGGCCGGCGGCATGGCGGACCGGAGACCCTTGTTGCGGGGTTATGAGCGTGCCTCCGGGCGGCGCGTCGACCCCGAAGTGATGGCCTATTGGGACATCATGGCCAACGTCAAATGGGCGGTGGTGTCGCTGCAACAGGCGGCCCGTTATACCTCGGGGGCGGTGGATGCCTTCGAGTTGGCCCTGGTGGGCCTGGGCACCGCGGAGATGGAAATGGAGGCCTTGGATCTGATCGGCAGTCGAGAGGGACTCTGCCATGCGTGACCGGCCGACTCCGGAAGAATTGCTCAAGGGCGCCCGCGCAGTGCTTGACCGGGACATCACCCCGTCGTTGGAGGGGGGGCGGCGTTTCGCTGCCATTCTGGTATCCCGCGCCATGGCGGTGGCGGGCCGGGCCATCGCCAAAGGGGATGCCCCGCTACGAGCCGAGGCTCGCCGCTTGGCCGCGCTGCTTGACCATCGGTTCGCCGCCGATTTGGAACCGGAGGCCTTGTCCGCAGTGCTGATGGATTTGAACCGGCTGCTGGTAGGCCGGATCAGAAAGGGAGGGTTCGACGCCGGTGCTGTGCGCCAGCGCGTCTTCGATCATTTGCGCCAAGTCACCCGGGACAAGCTGGCGGAGAGCAATCCCAAGTATTTCGAGCAGGGCAAGGCAGCTTAGCCGGGGCTATGCCCTTAATCCCGCCATTTTATGGAGATACGCCATGGAACCACTGGTGATCGTAAAACGGACGCCGCCTCTCGCCATCGTCGAACTCAATCGCAAGAACAAGCGCAACGCCCTCAACATGGCCCTGCGCGATGCGCTGGAGAACGCGCTCAGCACTCTTGAAAATGACAACGCTATCAAGACCGTCGTTTTAACCGGGGGCGATGCGTTCTTCTGCGCCGGCTATGATCTCCAGGAAATGATCGACACCGATTTGCGCTCCCTCATGCACCGTGGCCACGAGTACACCCGCATCACCTATTTTTTCAAAAAGCCGCTGGTCACCGCGGTGGCCGGATTCGCTCTGGCGGGCGGTTTCGATCTCGCCCTCTCTGGCGACGTGATCGTTGCCGCAGCGGGCGCCAAGCTGGGCCGACCCGAGATCGGCTGGGGAGTAAACCCCTTGATGTCGAAATTGCGATTGCGGATCGGCTTTTCGAACGCTTTGCGCATGACACTACAGGGCACGACCTGGGAGGCGGAGGAAGCCCGGCGAATGGGTTTGGTGGATTTCATCGTCCCGCAGACCGAGCTCCTCGCGGCGGCGGTGCAGCAAGCGGAACTCCTGGCGAAGTATCCGCTGCCGGCCCTCATTACCACCAAACGGGCGGCCTATGCCGTAACGACGATGAGCCCGCAAGATGCCATCGCATATGAGCTAGGCACCACGGCCGAGTTGATGGCCGAGGGCACTCTAAAGAAAAATCTTCAGGACTACGCGGCGAAAATCGGCATATCGAAGAGTTCGTAGGCCAGGCGGCGGCCCTGTCCGGCGTCACTTTGTTTTAGGAGGAGGGATAGCCATGAGCCAAGGGACGGTTGGCGGTAGCGGATCGGCGCCACGCTTCAAAACCCGGGAGGGTGTGGAGAGCTTCTGGGAGCGCATGCGGCGGGAGCATCGGTTGGAAGGGAATCTGACCGTCCCCGGATTTTTTTCCCGGACCGCCCGTCGCCTTCCGGACAAACCGGCCCTGCTGTTCGAGCAATATGCCTATACCTATCGCCGCTTGTTCGATGCTATTGCCGGGGTTGCCAGGCATTTGCAGGACGAGACCGGCGTCAAGCCCGGCGACCGGGTGGCGCTGCTGCTGGAGAACAGCGACCTCTACAATATTTGGTACCTGGGAATATTGGCCATCGGTGCGGTGGCGGTTCCCTTGAACACCAAGCTGACCCCCCGGGAGATCGAATTCATCCTGGCGGATTCAGGAACTTCCCTGGTGTTGAGCGAGGAGCGCTTCGAAGCCACCATCGCCGATCTTGTCCCGGAAGTTCGTTCTCATCTTTTGCTCGCCCTGTTGGTCCGGCAAGCCCAGCCCCCGGCGTCGTCATGGGATCTGGAATCGGCTGCGGTGCCGATGGAATCGCCGGCAGCCATCTACTACACCTCCGGCACCACCGGCAAACCCAAAGGGGTGGTGCATACCCACCGCAGCCTCATCGCCGGCGCGCTGCAAGGCCCGTTGGGCTGGGAATACCAAGACGAATCGGTAATCAATCTCGCCACCACCCCGCTGTTCCATATCGCCAACCACACCGTATACCTGCCCACCCTGCTGGTAGGGGGCACCCTGGTGGTGGATACCTACAAGACCGAGCAGGTATTCGAATTGATCCAGCGGCACCGGGTCACCCAACTGTTCGCGGTACCATCCATGCTCTTGCTCATGGTCCAGTTTGCGGAGCGGGACCGTTATGACACCGGTTCGGTGATGCGCGTGGTATTCGGCGCGGCGCCCATGCCGGTCCACAAGCTGGAGGCAGTGCAAGTCTTATTTCCCAACGCGGGGTTGATTCACGGCATGGGGCAGACCGAGTGCTCCGGCACAACGGTGACCTTGCCTAGCTCCCAGGCTTACGAAAAAGCTGGATCGGTCGGCATCAACATTCCGGGAACCGAGATTCGCATCGCTGATGACGCCGACCGGGAGCTGCCCCCCAACACCGTGGGCGAGCTGCTCACCCGCGGCCCCAACGTGATGTCCCATTACCTCAACCGGCCCGAGGCCAGCGCCGAGACGCTGCGCGGCGGCTGGCTGCATACCGGGGACTTGGGCTACAGGGATGCGGAGGGCTACGTCTATCTGGTGGATAGGAACAAAGATATGATCATCCGGGGCGGGGAGAATATTTATTCCACCGAAGTGGAGCAAGTCCTTTACGGTCTCTCCGGCGTTGCCCTGGCGGCGGTGGTGGGCATGCCCAGCGAGTTGTTCGGCGAGGAAGTGCTGGCCTACATCGTCAAGAAGGAAGACGCCCCACCGTTGACTCTGGAAGAGCTTCAGGCCCACTGCGGCCAGTATCTGGCCAAGTTCAAGGTGCCGGCGGCGGTGCGTTTCATCGCGGAAATGCCCCAGACCGCCACCGGTAAAATCCAAAAAGCGATCCTCAAGGAAATGCTGAAAAAAGAGCTGGCGAACCGGTAACCGGCTTTGTTGAGCGGCCGGCGGCTCACAGGCTGCTGTTCAGAATTCCGCCATCCACCACCACCACGCTGCCGCTCATGTAACGAGAAGCGTCGCTGGCCAGCAGCAGCAGGGCGCCGTCCAGGTCGGCGGGGTTCCCGGCCCGGCGGGCGGGGGTGTGTTTGATCAGGCTTTCGGCGAAGCCGCTTTGGAACATCTGCTCGGTCATCTCGGTATGGAATAGGCCCGGCGACAGGGTGTTGACCCGGATGCCGTAGCGGGTCAGTTCCAAGGACAAGGCCCGCGTCAGGTGCAGCACCGCCGCCTTGGAGGCGCAATAGCTGGAGGCATTCCCCGCCACCCGATGGCCGAAAATGGAACCTATGTTCACGACCACCCCCGGTTGTTTGACGGCCACCAGACGGCGGGCCACGGCCTGGGTAGCGTTCCACGTTCCCTTCAGATTGGTGTCCACCACCTGATCGTAGTCTTCTTCTTCGTGATCCAGGAAGCTTTTGTTGATGGAAATCCCGGCGGTATTGACCAGCACGGTTACCAGCCCCGCTGCGGCTTCGACGCGCTGCACCGCCGCGAATATCGAGGCCCGGTCGGCCACGTCGGCTTGCGCCGCCAACACCTGCAGACCTTCTGAGCGGCACTCTTCAGCCAGGGTTTCCAGCCGGTCCAGGCGCCGGGCGGTCGCCGCTACGGTGGCCCCGGCTCGGGCCAATACTTTGACGAAATGACGGCCCAGACCGCTGGAAGCCCCGGTCACCAAGGCAATCTTGCCCGAAAGGTTCGTTGCATCGCTCATACTCTCAATTCCTTTCCTCTGATGATTCAGGAGTTGCAGGTCTTCAGTTGGCTACTGACCGTCAACTGGAACGGGACTGGCTGCCGCTTTTCTTCGCCCGGACCTTGAGGACCCTTTCCCGGGGAGGCAATTCGACTAATTCCACCAGGGATCCGTCCGGGTCTTCCACCATCAGGCTCTTGATGGGGCCGTAGCCCGGCAGATCCAAATTCACGGGATCGCAAAAGAACGGCACCTTTGCTGCCTTGAGGCGTTGCGCCACGGTTTGCAGCGACTCCTGCCGCACCTCGAAAGACAGCATGAGCAGTCCCGGATCGCCGGGCCGCTTGGGACCGGAGGGTTTTTCCAACCCTGGGCCTTGGAACACTAGCAGTTCCAGTTCCCCGACCTGGCTCTTGCCTTGTTGCAAGATCACCGAACGGGCGGAGGCGCCAGGTTGCAGTCGGAACAGTTTTTCGAAAGACGCGCCGGACAACTGCATGTCCAGGGTTTTCCGGAACCCCAGCAGTTCGCAGAAAAAAGCCAGGGACTGATCCATGTCGCTCACCGTCAGGGCGACGTGATGCACTTCGCTGATAGCCATGAAACGCTCCTCGATAAAAGATTGTGAATGCGGCGGTGATTAGCCGTAGACAGGATTGTGAAACCACAGGGAAAGGGCCGGCACGTAGGCAAGTAATCGTGCAATAATATCCTGAAAAATCGTATCTAAGCATACTGATCGCGCGGTCTCAATCGATAATTCCATGCGCCGTGAAACTCATCGCGCTCAATCGCCAGCGCCGCGAGTTCCTCATCGGAGACCTTGATTCCCGGTGCGTAGGTATTTTCATCAAGAGCCGCCTTGATCCTCAGCCCCTCGCAGGTTGTTGCGCTTCCAATCAAACTGACTACGACCTCCCGACTGATGGATCGCAGCACCGCAGGCTTTTGAGGGGGAGTGAGCGGGAGTGAGCGGGAGTTGACAACGCCAACGCGCGTCAATAGTATGATCAATGAATCAGGGTTCATAGATCATTTCAGTTGCAGGTTCACCCAGGAGGAACAGAAATGCGATTCGAACATCTGCGCAGTGCTATTGTCGCCGTCGCGGTTACCGCCGCCATCTCGCTGGCAGTCACCCCGGCAACCGCGCAACAGACCATCAGGATCGGCATGACGTCGGCCCTCACCGGACCGTACAACGAATACGGCGAAGGCGGTAAGCGCGGAGTCGAGTTGGCGATCGAGAAGTGGAATGCCAAGGGCGGCATCAACGGCAAGAAAATCGAGTTGGCCATGCTCCTCGACGATCAACTGGTTCCCGACCGCGCGGTTCAGAACATGCGCCGGCTGCTCGACAACAAGGAGCTGGTTGCCATCATCGGACCGGCCGGCAGCGGACCGACGCTGGCGGTGATCGAAATGGCCGCCGCCGATGGGCGCCCGTACATGAATCCGGTCGCGCAGACACCGACCATCACCTATCCGGGCGGCGGCAAGCCGCGTTCCAACGTGTTTTCGTTCGCGTTGCAGAACGACGTCGAATCGAAACTGCTGGCCCAATATGTGGCCAAGCGCTTCAAGAAGATCGGTGTTCTACATGAAAGCACCGCATACGGGGTCAGCGCGGTGGACTTGATCGCCAAGGAACTCAAGGCCGATGGCGGGCTGGTTCCGGTGGCGGTTGAGACCTACAACCAGAAGGCGCAGGACATGACGGCGCAACTGGCCCGCCTGCAGCGCGCCGGCGCCGATGTGATCGTCTGCATCGGACTCGGCGCGGATATGGCCGTCGTTCGCCGCACCATGGCGCGGCTCAATTTCGCCGTGCCGCTGGTCGCGAGCAACGGCGCCCTGTCGCTGCCCTACCAGGAGGGCGCGGGCGACCTCGTGCTGGGCACCAAGGGGTCGATGATCGCCGTATTCGGCGAGGATCCCCTGAATCCAGCCGCCAAGGAATTCGCCGATGCCTACAAGGCGAAGTACACGGCCGATCGCTGGTGGGGTCCAGATCCGGCCAAGCCGCAGATCTTCATGTCGCTGTCGGTGACCAATGCCTATGACGCCGCGATGGTGTTGTTCGAAGGGATCCGTCTCGCCAATTCCACCGATCCGAAGGCCGTTGCCAAGGCGATCGAGGGCATCAAAGGGTATCGCGGCGTGAACGCCTCGTACTCATTCTCGCCCGAGAAGCATCATGCGATCGCCGAAAAAGACCTGGCGATGTTCGAGTACGTGAAAGCGGGCGATAAGGTCAGGCTGCAAATCGCCAAGAACTGACCAGACCACCGCGCAGCCCAACGAAGCAAGCCATGGAGTTCACCCTCCAACTGGCCTTTGCCGGGGTCTGCGTGGGCTCGGCCTATGCGCTCATCGCGATGGGGCTGTCGTTGACGTTCTGGACGACGCGAACTTTGAACTTCGGTCAAGGTTCGCTGCTGATGGTGGGGGCCGTGGCGACCGTCGCGCTGCTCGGCGCCGGTGTGCCGGCGGTGGCCGCGGTGGCTCTGGCCATCGCCCTTGCCGGCGCATTGATGGTCGTCGCCGAACGGGTTGCGATACGCCCGCTTTTAAAAAGCGGCGACAGCATGGGGTGGGTGGTCTCCACCCTCGGCTTCGGACTGTTCCTGCAGGGCTTTGTCGCCAAGTTCTACGGCTCGCAGGCCATCGCCTTCCCGTCGCTCATCTTCACCAGCCTCGACTTCGTCGATGTCTTCGGCATTCAGGTGTCGGCGCAGTACCTCGCCGTGCTCACCCTGTCGGTGGCGCTGATGGTGGCCATGGAGATCTTTCTGCTTCGCTCGGCCTGGGGCCGCGCCGTACGCGCCGTTTCGCACGACGCCGACGTCGCGGCGCTTGCCGGCATTCCGGTGCGGCGCGTCGTCGTGCTGTCGTTCGTGGCAAGCGGCGCGTTGGCCGGCGTCGCCGGCGTCATGGTCGCGCAGATCACCGGTACCGTCGATCCGCAGTTCGGCTTCAATCTGATGGTCCTGGGCTTTGTTGCCGCGGTCTTCGGCGGCATGGGCAGCATCGTCGGCGCGCTGGTCGGCGGCATCGCGCTCGGCGTAGCGGAAAAGCTCGCTGGCGGGTTCATCTCAACGGCATTTGGGGACGCGGTGGCGTTCGCGATCCTCATGGCAGTCCTCGCCATCCGGCCGCAGGGCTTGTTCGGCCGGCGTGAAATGACCAAGGTCTAGCGTCGCAATGTTGCGCGACAAGCTCGCCGTTCTGAGCGACGCCCGTTTCATCTTCGCGCTGATCATCGCACTGGGCGTTGCGGCAGAGTTCGTCAGCGGCTCGACGGTCCAGATCTGGTCGTTCGTGCTGATCAACGTGTTGATCGCCCAGAGCATCAACGTGCTGACTGGAATCGCCGGCCAGATTTCGCTTGGCCATGCCGGGTTTCTCGCCATCGGCGCCTATGGCTCCGCGCTGCTGATGAAGAGCCTGGGTCTGCCGTTGCCGCTGTCGCTGGTGGCGGCCACGCTGATGGGTGCCGCGGCGGGTTGGATCCTGTCGTTTGCGGCTGGCCGCGTACGCGAGTTCTACCTCGCGATGATGACTCTCGGCTTCGGCATGATTTCCTACGAGGTGGTGCGCGAGTGGACGGGAGTGACTGGTGGAGTTGCCGGTCTCCCCGGCGTGCCCTCGCCGGCGCTGCGCACGCTGAACGTATTCGGCGTCAACCTAGGTGAGGTCGGTTACTTCCACCTGATGCTCGGCGTCACCGCGATCGTCCTTTGGCTGTTGCGCAACTTCATCACCAGTCCCTACGGGCGCGCGTTTTTTGCGATTCATGTTTCCGAGGTCGCCGCCGGCAGCATCGGCATCCCGCGCGCCGGTACCAAGCGTGAAGCCTACACCTTGAGTGCCGCTCTGATGGGACTTGCCGGCGGTTTCTACGCACATCTGGTGGGATACCTGGGGCCCGAGAGCTTCCACCTGCATCGTTCGGTCGAGGCCCTGGTGATGGCGGTCGTCGGCGGCCTGGGCACGCTATCAGGGCCGGTGCTCGGCGCGGCGCTGTTCACCTACCTGCCGGAGCAACTGCAGTTCTTCACCGACTATCAATTCATGGTGTACGGATTGATCCTGATGCTCTCCTTTGTGCTGCTGCCCCGCGGTCTGGCCGGCCTGGTCCTGCCGCGCACCCGATTCATCAAGCGGCTGACTCCGCTGCGCTCGGCCGATGCCGACGGGCGTGGTACCGAAGCGCCCGCTGCGATTCCGGCGCGCGACGATGAGACCACGCCGCTGCTGCGGGTGTCTGCTCTGGCAATCAGCTTTCTTGGCCTGCGCGCGCTCGACGACGTGACGCTGGAATTGAAGCCCGGCCACATCCTTGGACTCGTCGGCCCCAATGGCTCCGGCAAGAGCACGCTCGTCAACGTCATCAGCGGCATTTATCGCCCGGATGCCGGTCGCGTGGTGTTCGAGGGTCGCGACATCACCGGACTGGCGGATTATCGCGTCGCGCGTCTTGGCATCATCCGGACGTTTCAGGATCCACGTCTGGTGCCAGGCTTTAGCGTGCGCGAGAACGTGCTGCTGGGCGCGCATCGGCTCTACCGGCAAAACCAGCTGGCCGCGGCCGTCGACTGGCCAAGTGCGCTACGCGAAGAGAAACGCATGCTGGCCGGTGCCGACAAGGTCATCGCGATGGCCGGTTTGTCCGCGCTGGCGGATTCGATCGTGCGCGACTTGCCCTACGGCGATCAGCGAATGACCGAACTCGCGCGCGTGCTGCTCGCCGACCCGCGCATGGTCCTGCTGGACGAACCTACGGCCGGCTTGTCCGAGGGAGAACTGAAGAAACTCGCCCTCGTGCTCCAGCATCTGAAGCAGCAGGATATCGCGGTGGTGCTTATCGAGCATCACATGGAATTTCTGCGCGATCTCGTCGACGAGGTGGTAGTGCTCAACTCGGGGCGGGTGATCTATCGGGGTGACATGGCCGGCATGTATCGCAGTGCCCAGGTGATCGAAGCGTATCTGGGTGGGGACAGCCACGCCGCGGCGCCGGCGGGTGGACAAGGGGGCCGCGATGCTTGAGGTCACCGGACTCGTCGTCCGCTATGGGTCCATCGAAGCCGTGCGCGATTGTGATCTCACCTTCGACACCGGAACGATTACAGCCATTCTTGGCGCCAACGGCGCCGGCAAGTCCTCGCTGATGAAGGCGATCTCGGGCTTGGTGCCGGCCGCGGCGGGAACCATAAGGATCGATGGCGAGGACATCACTGCCTTGCACGCGCACCGGCGGGCCCGCCTCGGGATATCGCACGCGCTGGAAGGGCGGCGTCTGTTCCACAGCATGAGCGTCGACGAAAATCTCCGGGTGGCCTGGGAATTTCGCCATCGCGGAAACGATTTCAAGACCGCGTCGGATCGCGTGTTCGAGCGCTTTCCGATGCTCGCCACGCGCCGCAAGACGCCCGCCGGACTTTTGTCCGGTGGCCAGCAGCAGATGGTCATTCTCTCGGCGGCGCTGATCCACGAACCACGCTACCTGTTGCTCGATGAGCCATCGCTCGGTCTCGCGCCAGTGATCGTGCAGCAAATTTTCGCGGCGATCAGCGCGGTTTGCCGCGACAGCGGAACTACCATCATCTTGTCGGAACACGTCGCGGCGCTGGCCTTGAGTGTCGCGCACCAGGCTTACGTGCTAAAACAAGGCAAGGTCGTGCGCAAAGGGGCGGCGTCCGCCCTCGCCGTCGATGCGTCGCTGTCGGCGGCTTATCTCGGTGGCTAGACAATCATGCACCCGGCCGCGCATACTCGAAAGGAAGGAGAATTGACCATGCTACAAACCGGCATTTACGAATTCCTGCCCCAGGACCGTGTGATCTTCGGCCGGCCGGCTCACGAAGCGGTGGTCGAGACTGCCGACAAGCTCGGCAAGCGGCGGTTACTGATCGTGGCGAGCAAGACGCTCTCCCGGCGGACCGATGTCGTTTCGCGGATTGCCGCAGCCCTGGCCGAACGCTACGTCGGCGTGTTCGACGAATGCGTCGAACACGTGCCGCGCGCTTCGGTGCTGCAGCTCGCGGCCACCGTCAAACGCCTGCAGCCCGACCTGATCGTCACGGTCGGTGGCGGCACGCCGATGGATACGGTCAAAGTCCTGCTGGTGGCCCTCGCCGAAGGAATCGCCGATGAGGCGGGCTTCGACGCCGTGCGCATTCGCGTGAACCCGGACGGCACGCGGGTGGTGCCGTTGGTGCGTGATCCGCCGCTGCGCCAGATCATGGTGCCCTCCACTCTGTCGGGGGCGGAGTTCTCCAATCTGGGCGGTGCAACGGACCCGACGCGCCAAGTGAAAGACCTCTATACGGGGCGGTTCATTGGCGGCCAGGTAGTCATTCTCGATCCGGCAGCGACCGTACACACGCCGGAGCAATTGTGGCTGTCGACGGGTATCCGTGCGGTCGACCACGCCGTGGAAACGATCTGCTCGCGCCGGCCGCAACCGTTCACCGACGCGACCTGCCTGCATGGCCTGGGCATGCTGGCACGATCATTGTCGGTGAATCGCTCCCAGCCGTCGAATCTGCAGGCGCGCCTCGACAGCCAACTCGCCGTTTGGCTCGCCTCGACCGGGTTGGGTCGGGTCGATTGGGGTGCGAGCCATGGCATCGGCCACCAGTTGGGAGCGGTTGCCGGTGTCCCGCATGGCCATTGCTCGTGCGTGATGCTGCCGAGCGTGCTGCGTTGGAACCATGCCGTCACCGCCGACGCGCAAGCGACGGTGGCTCGTGCCCTGGGTCGCACCGACGGCAATGCCGCTGAAGCTGTACTGGACCTGATCCGGGCGCTGGGCCAACCGTACCGCCTGCAGGATGTCGGCGTACGGCGCGAACATTTTCCCGCCATCGCCAAGGGCGCGATGCAAAACATGATGGTTCGAAGCAATCCGCGCCCGATCAACGCCGAAGCGGACATTTACGAGATCCTCGAGATCGCCTGGCAGAATTGAACACGAGACAAGAATAGGAGATCCATCATGACTGTTTCCCAAAGCATTGCCCGTTTCGTCCACGAACTCGACATCGACCGGGTGCCGCCCGAAGTAGCCGAAAAGACCCGCGTCTGCCTGCTCAACGGCTATGGCATCGGCCTGGGTTGCCACGATACCCCTTACGCTCCGGTGGCGCGCCGTGCCGCCATCGCCATGGACGGCGAGGTCGCGACCGGCGCCACGCTGCTAGGCGACGGACGCAAGACGAGCATCGCCGCCGCATGCCTCGCCAATTCAGCCCTGTTTCACGGGCGCGGGCAGGAAGATACCTGTGGCGCAGCGCACCTGGGCACCATCATGATTCCCCTGCTCACCGCCCTGATCGAATCGCGCGGCTATCCCCTCGCACGACTGATGCCTGCGCTGCTCTGCGGCTACGAGGCCGGCGGCCTGCTCGAGCGCGCCTACGCGGGAAAGACGACACCCGGCGGTTTTCGCGCATCGCCGCTATACGGCACCACCGCGGCGGCAGCGGCGGCGGGAAAAATGCTGGAGCTTTCGGAAACGCAACTCGCGGCGGCGCTCGCCAATGCCGCAGCATTTTCCGGCGGCATCCTGCAATCGTTCGCGGATGGCACCGACGAGTGGCGCTATCAGGTGGGCGTAGCCGCACGCCTCGGCCTCGTCGCGGCGGAACTCGCCCGCGCCGGATCGATCTCGGCGCCGCATGCCTACGAAGGAACGGCGGGCCTGGTGCGCAGCTTTGCCAAAACCGAATGCGACGCCGGCGCGCTGGTCGCCGGGCTGGGTCGGGACTGGGCGGTCCTGCGCGTCACTTTCAAGCCGTTTCCGGTGTGCGCGTTCAACCAGACTCCGGTCACCGCCGCGCTGATCCTGCGCGAAAAACTCGCCGGCTCCCCGATCAAGGCCGTAAGCGTGCG
>SCTX01000147.1 GCA_004298385.1 Betaproteobacteria bacterium
TAGCTGGCTGCGGCGATCTTGGATGAAACCCCGCGGTGTCCTTGGTTTTATACATAACCGTGTTTTCTGTGCGGATGCGCTTCTTATCCGCGCAGAAAACACGGTTGGCGCGCGCAGCGCGCAATTCCGTTGAAGGCCCACCAAAAAAAAGGCGGCCGCAGCCGCCCTTTTTCGCTGAAACTTGTCCCGGTCAATCGCTGCTGCCGCCGAGACCCAGCAGTTGCAACAAGCTGGAGAACAGGTTGTAGATCGAGATGTACAGGCTGAGCGTGGCCGAGATGTAATTGGTCTCGCCGCCGCGCACGATGGTGTTCACCTGCCACAGGATCATGAGCGAGGAGAACAGCACGAAAGCGCCGATCAGCACCAGGTACAGCATCGGGCTTGCCAGGAACGCGTTGGCCACGACCGCGAGCATGATGACCACCGCGCCCACGGCAAGGAAGTTGCCCATGCCGCTGAAGTCGCGCTTGGTGCTGGAAGCGATACCGGCCATGACGAAGAACACGGCCGCCGTGCCACCCGCGGCCATCATCACCAGTTCGGTTCCGTTGTTGAAGCCGAGTACCCGGTGCAGCAGCGGTCCGAGCAACAGACCCAGAAACATGGTGAAACCCAGCAGCAGCACCACGCCGAGCGCGCTTTCCTTGTTGCGTTCGATGGCGTAAATCCAGCCGTAGAATATCCCCAGTATGGCAAAGAGCGACAGGATCGGGCTGGTGCGCATGAAGCTCACGTCGATATTGGCGCCGATGGCCGCGCCGAGGACCGTCGGAATTAGGGTGAGCGCCAGCAGCATGTAGGTATTGCGCAGTACCCTGTGTTGCCGCAGGGCGAAGTCCTGGGTTGCGCCAGGCGTGCCGGTTTGTACGGTTCTCAGTTCAGGTTGCATAGTGTTCCTCCACTTGGTGTCAATACGCCCGTTAGACTAGGTTAAAAGCGAAAAAGTTGCAACTGCCGCAGTATACCGGCAGTCGAGCTTAAATACCTATTGCGAAAGGTATTTTGGGGCAGAAGCGCGTAATTCAAGCCCGCTGGATTCCCTAGCCCATGACTTTCATCTTACTGTCGTCGTCGATAAATTCTCCGACCTTGCGCACGACTCGGGAAACCGAGATAATCATTTCCCTTTTTGTTCCAGTCGACTCGCTTTTCCCACATTGTCTGGAGATTCCGGCGCTCATGTCAAAGTCCACGCGTTATGATTCCGTGTTCCGTCCCGGCCTGTTTTCCGGGCAAACCATTCTCGTCACCGGCGGCGGTTCCGGCCTCGGCCGCTGCATCGCGCACGAGCTGGCCAGCCTCGGTGCGGCGCTCGCGTTGCTCGGACGCAAGCAGGAAAAGCTCGACAAGGTCGCCGCCGAAATCGGTGAGGCCTATCCCGAAGCGCGCGTCACCGGCCATTCATGCGACATTCGCGAGGAGGAACGCGTCAAGGCCACGGTCGCCGAAGTCCTTGCCGTCCACGGCCGCATCGACGGTCTGGTCAATAACGCCGGCGGCCAGTTTCGGTCTCCGGCGGAGGCTATTACGCTGAACGGTTGGGAGGCGGTGGTCAAAAGCAACCTCACCGGAGGCTTCCTGATGTCGCGCGAGTGCTACCTGCAACGGATGCGCGACCACGGCGGCGCAATCGTCAACATCATCGCCGACATGATCAACGGCATGCCTTGCATGGCCCATTCGGGCGCAGCACGCGCCGGCATGCTGAACCTCACCGAAACCACCGCGTGCGAGTGGGGCTGTTCCGGTGTGCGCGTGAACGCCGTTGCACCGGGCTGGATCGCCTCGAGCGGCTTCGAGACCTATGGCCAAGAGTTCAAGGACAGACTCCAGAGACTTTCCAAGTCGGCGCCGCTGCAGCGTTACGGAACCGAGGCCGAGTTATCCGCCGCGGTGGTGTTCCTGCTCTCCGACGCTGCTGCCTACATCACCGGCTCCTGCATCCGCGTCGACGGCGGGGCGCCCAACGGACGCCAGACCTGGACGCTTGCTCCGCAAAAGCGCACCAAGATCTACCAGGGGTTCCCGCTCTACCAGTTGCCTTCGTTCTTGAAAAGCGTGTGATCGGCTTCCTTCAATCTCCTGCAAAGGACATGCATATGAAGCGCAGAACCGTTCTTAAGTTCGCGGGTGCGGTTGCGCTGGGCGCGCCACTTGGATCGTCACAGGCGCAAACCTATCCCAGCCGCCAGATCCGGTTCATCGTGCCCTATGCCCCAGGGGGCGGCGCCGACATCGCGTGCAGGATCATCGCGCAGAAAATGTCCGAGTCCATGGGCCAGCCCGTGATCGTGGAAAATCGCCCAGGGGCGAGCGAGATTATCGGCAACGAAGCCCTGGCCCGCGCCGCGCCGGATGGCTACACCGTGGGCTTTATCAGCAACGCGCTTACCGTCAACGCCATCCTGCAACCCAAGCTGCCCTTCGACCCGGAGCGCGACTTCCTGCCGGTGACGCGTCTGTTGACCATTCCCCTGATCATGGTGGTGCCGCCTTCGATGCCGGTGAACTCGGTCAAGGAACTGGTGGCGCTCGCCAAGTCTCAGCCTGGCAAACTCAACTACGCATCCTTCGGCGCGGCCGGCCCGCACGCGCTTGCGATGGAATGGTTCAAACGCGTGAGCGGCACCGACATCGTGGCAATCACGTACAAAGGCGTCGCACCGGGGCTCGCGGCGCTGGTTGCCGGCGAGATTCAGGTGATGCTGACGGGACTGTCGGGAGGCATGCCGCACATAAAGTCGGGCAAGATCAGGGCGATCGCCACCACGGCGGCCAAGGGCGTCGCGGCACTGCCGCAGCTTGCGCCGATCGCGCTTGATTATCCGGAGTACGACGTGAACACGTGGTATGGGCTGGGAGTGCCGGCGGGCACTCCGGCGCCGATCGTGAGCCGCATCCACGAGGAGACGGTCCGCGCGCTCAATGCCCCGGACGTGCGCCAGCGCTTCGACAGCCTGGGCGTGGAGATCGCCCCTCTGTCGCAGGAGGCATTCGTCGCCATGCTGCGCGAGGAATCCCGGCTCTGGGCACGGGTGATCAAGGAAGCGCACATCACCTTGAAGTCCGAGTAGTGCGCAAGCGACGCCAACATCTTGCGTTTGGCCGCGGACGGCTTGACGCAAATCATCGGCGCGCGGTCCAGCCGCCGTCGATCGATTGCGAAGTTCCGCTGATCGAAGCCGCCGCATCGCTGAACGGGAACAGGGCAAGGGCGGCGATTTCCTCGACTTCGACGAATTTCTTCGACGGCTGCGAGGCGAGGATCACTTGAGGAAGGAATGAAAACCCGCATCTATACGAGCTTCGAGGAGACGATCGAAGATTTTCCCGACGGCGCCTCCCTCATGGTGTTCTGCTGGGGGGTTTCCGGCACGCCGCAAAATCTGCTCCACGCCCTCAAACAAAAGGCCGTCAAAGACTTGACCCTGATCACCCACAACGTCGTGCCGGCCTCCGTCGGCAAGAGCGTACTATGGGATGTGGTTACCCCTTTCATGCTGGCCGACCAAGTCAAGAAACTCGTCACCGCTTGGCCGGGAATGTCTTATCTGGGGATGGAATCCCCCATGGAACGGCGGATTAGGGAGGGCAAGACCGAATTGGAGTTGGTGAGCCATGGGATCCTGGTGGAACGTATTCGGGCGGGGGGCGCCGGCATCGGTGGTTTCTATTCCCCGGCGGGCATCGGCACCGTGGTGGAACGGGGCAAGGAGAAGCGGGTGCTGGATGACGGCCGGGAGTATCTGCTGGAGAAACCGCTGACCGCCGATTTCGGTTTCATCCGGGCCCACCGGGCCGACAAGCTGGGAAATCTGGTGTATCGGGGAGGAGGCCGGGGCTGCAATCCGGTGATGGCGACCGCCTGCCGAACGGTGATTGCGGAAGTGGACGAAATCGTCGAGGTGGGCGAATTGGATGCGGAGACGATCATCACGCCGGGGATCTATGTGAACCGGTTGGTGCAGGTGCCCGAACGGGGGTTGGGGAGTGCCCGACACCGGCGCGAGCTCCTGTCCCGTTTCCCAACTCAAGGGCAAAAATCATGAAGCCGCGTCTGACGCCGGAACAGGTGGCGGCTCGGGCCGCCCTGGAACTGAAAGACGGAGACTACGTCAATCTCGGATTTGGCATTCCCAATCTGTGCGCTTCCTATTTGCCTGCCGGGATACAGGTGGCATTCCATGCCGAGCACGGGGTGTTGGGCTATGGACCGTTGGTGCCGGAGTCGGAATGGGGAACTGCCGATTTCGATTATGTGGATGCGGGAATGCGCTTTTTCCGGCCGCGGCCGGGCATGGCGTTCTGTGACATGGGCCAGTCATTCGATATGATTCGGGGGCGCCACCTGGATGCCGCTATCCTCGGAGCGGTGGAGGTTTCCGGTGCGGGCGATCTGGCCAATTGGACTTTCGGCGTTGCGGAATCGGGCGGCATTGGCGGCAGCATGGATTTGGCCGTGGGAGCCAAGCGGGTGATCATCGCCATGGAGCATGTCACCAAGCACGGCAAGCCGAAGATCGTCGAACATTGCAACTATCCGTTGACCGCGAAAGCCTGCGTCGATCTGATCGTTTCCGATCTGGCGGTCATCGAGGTTGGCCCCACCGGGCCGAGGTTGAAGGAAATCGCCCCCGGCTGGACGCCGGAGGAGGTGCAGGCCCTAACCGAACCGACGTTGCGGATGGATGGGGCTGTTAAGGAAATTCGGTGGTAGCCGCCGTGGCCTCGGAGTCGCGGTTTTTTTATGACGTCAAAAGAGGAGGAGAACGATGAAACCTGTTTCCGTTATGCTCGGCGCATACGCTGCGGTTCTGGCCGCTCTTGCCGGTCCCGCAGCCAATGCGGCTCAAGAGAAAATTTCCGACGGCGTGGTCCGTATCGGGGTGATGAACGATCTGTCCGGGCCCTATGCCTATGTCGGCGGGCCGTACTCGGTCTATGCCGCCCAGATGGCCATCGACGATTTCGGCGGCAAGGTGCTGGGCAAACCCATCGAGTTGTTGTCCATCGATCACCAGAACAAGCCCGACATCGCCTCCAACAAGGCGCGGGAATGGTTCGATCAGGATAAGGTCGACATTCTGGGCGAGGTGGCGGCTTCGGCTACCTCCTTGGCGGCAATAAAGATCGCCAAAGAGAAAAACAAAATCGTGCTGCTCTCCGGACCGGCGGCCACCCGCATCACCAACGAGGATTGCACCCCCATCACCGCGCACTGGACCTACGATACCTATGCATTGGCCGCGGGAACCGGCCGGGCGGTGGTGAAGGACGGCGGGGACAGTTGGTTCTTTATTACCGTCGACTACACTTTCGGCCATTCCCTGGAGAAGGACACCGCCGACATGGTGAAGGCGTCGGGGGGCAAGGTTCTGGGCTCGGTGCGCCATCCCTTCCCCACTACCGACTTCTCCTCTTTTCTGCTGCAAGCCCAGGCTTCCGGAGCGAAAGTGATCGGACTCGCCAACGGCGGCACCGATACCCTCAACGCGATCAAGCAGGCCAGCGAGTTCGGCATCACCCCCAAACAGCGCATCGCCGGGCTGTTGATGACTGTCTCCGACGTCCATGCCCTGGGTCTCAAGGCTGCCCAAGGAACCTATATTACTGAGGCATTTTATTGGGACATGAATAACGAAACGCGGGCGTGGTCGAAGCGCTTTTTCGAGAAAATGAAACGCATGCCCAACGAGATCCAGGCCGGAGTTTATTCGTCGATCACCCACTATCTGAAGGCAGTCAAGGCCGCCGGCACCGACGCGACCGGCGCGGTGATGGCCAAAATGAAGGCCATGCCGGTGAACGACATGTTCGCCAAGAACGGCAAACTCCGCGAGGACGGGCGCATGGTGCATGACATGTATCTCCTGCAGGTCAAGAAGCCCGAGGAATCCAAGTATCCATGGGATTATTATCACGTTCGTCAGACGATTCCCGGCGACCAAGCATTCATTCCATTGTCCAAGAGCACTTGCCCGCTGGTGAAGAAATAGTAATTTCCCTCCGGGAGCGGGCCGGAGTTACCGCTCGACCCGCTCCTGCGCCATTTGCCGCAGCTTGGTTTTTTGGATCTTGTTGCCGTTGGCGGAAGGTGTAACCGGAAAGTCGTCGATGGGGAAGATGCGCCCCGGAACTTTGTAGTTGGCCATGCGCTGGCGGCAGAAGGCGATAAGCGCCGCTTCGTCGAAGGCTGCCCCGGCAACTGGAATGACGTAGGCCGCGGCCCGGGGCGCCCCGTTGATTTCCACTCCCACCACCTGGGCATCGGCCACCGCCGGGTGCTCCTTGAGAAACCCTTCGATCTCTACCGGGCTGACCAGAAAACCGGCGAGGCGCAGTACATCGCCCATCCGATTCTGATAGATGAAACGGCCGTCTGCGGTCAGAAATCCCAGATCCCCGGAACGGAAATAACCATCTTCGGTCAAGGCTTCTGCACTCGCCCGGGGATTGCCGTAGTACGCCACCATCTGACTGGGGCCGCGGATCTCCAGTTCACCGCTGGCGCCGGGGGGCAGCAAGCCGCCGCCGTCGGGATCGCGCACCCGCACCGAGGCTTCCGAGGAAAAGGGCAGGCCGCCCCCTTGAATTCGATCATTGAGATCGAGGCAGAGGGGTTGGCGGGAGAATAAGGCCTGGACTTCGCTGGAGCCGTAGATTCCGAGTAGCGGAATGCCCCTGGCTTGGGCTGCCGGCGCAGCGGCTATCTGTGTCGGGGAAAACACCGCGAAGCCGCATGCCTTGAGACTGGGAAAAGGGTGTTCCCCAGGTACCGTCGCCAGCAGATTGGCGGTCATATCTCCCAGGGCCATCATGTGCGTAACTCGGTAGCGCTGGATAAGGCTGGCCGATTCCGCGGCGTCGAAAGCCGGAGTGGTCACCAAGGGGCGGCCCGCCGACAGAGCGGCCATAGCTTGGCAAAAACCCCCCACACCGCAAAATGGCACTGCCGGAAGCACCACCGTATCCGATGCCGACAAGCCGAATCCTGTAGCCACGTCCTGGGCGTGGCGAAGTATGGCGGCATGGCAGTGGAGGACGAACTTGGGCGCTTTAGTTGTCCCCGAGGTGGTGAAAATGACGCAGCCGCTGCCGCGGGTGGCCCGGTCTTCGCCGAGAGGCGCGTGGCCGGCCATATTGCGATACGCATAGACCGGTTTGCCCCGGAGATATGCCGGCGGCGGGCGATCGTCCTCTTGATAGGCGATGTAAGCCGTAACCCGCCCCAGGGCCGCCGCATCCACTGCACCTAAGATTCCGGCAAAGTCGATTTCCTTGAAACCCGGCCAGAAAATAAGCACTTTAGCGCCGGAGCGGCCGACGATGTCGGCGATCTCGCCGCTTTTGAAACGGGTATTGACCGCCACGGCGATGACGCCCAATCGGGCACAGGCGAACAATGAAGCAATCCACGCCGGGATATTGGGTAGCCACAGGGCTACCCGATCACCCGGCTCGACTTCCAATTTTTTTAATCCGGTGGCGAGGCGGCGGCTTTCCTCCAAAAGTTGCGCGAATGAAACCGGGCGCTCCCGGTCGATCAAAGCAAATGCCGTCGGATGGCGGGCTGCGCGCGACTCTAGCATCGCGGATAGGGTGTCCGGCATGGTGGAGCTCCTCACCGCAGTGATTAATTGTGTGATCACCTCAATACCGAGAGATCATGGCGCGAACTTCCGGCTAACGCAATCCCCAGGGTTGTGGCAAACGCGGGCGAACAAGGGCAACCTGGCGGCGGAACGCTCTATAGGCTGTTGTCCTAGCCTTTAATTGTCGGTATTCTTCGAGAAGAATGTGCGCTAGACCGAGCTACCATTGTTGGACTTCAAAATTGAATCCGCCCTCAATAATCAATCAACGCTGAGGTCAACACCATGCATTATCGCTCCGTTTTTCGCCCCGATTTGTTTTCCGGCCAAACCGTAATCGTCACCGGCGGGGGCTCAGGCATAGGCCGCTGTACCGCCCATGAATTGGCGAGCTTGGGGGCGGGCCTGGCGCTGATCGGGCGCAAGCTCGAGAGGCTGGAAAAAGTCCGCGACGAGATCGGCGAGGTCTATCCCGAGGCACAGGTGAGCTGCCATCCCTGTGATATCCGGGACGAGGAGCGGGTCAGGGCCGCCGTTGCCGAGGTGCTGGCCGCCCACGGCCGCATTGACGGGCTGGTGAACAACGCCGGAGGGCAGTTTCCCGCATCGGCCGAAACCATTTCTTTGAAAGGCTGGGAAGCGGTGGTGAAGACCAATCTCACCGGCGGTTTCCTGATGTCCCGCGAGTGCTACATGCAGTGGATGCAAGATAACGGCGGGGCCATCGTCAATATCATCGCCGACATGTTCTCTGGCATGCCCGGCCTGGCGCATTCCGGCGCGGCCCGGGCCGGAATGTTGAATTTCACCGAATCGGTTGCCTGCGAGTGGGCTTGGGCCGGCGTCCGTGTCAATGCCGTGGCGCCGGGGCATATTGCTTCCAGTGGTCTTGAGACGTACGACGATTGGTTCAAAGAGGATCTCAAGCAGCGCGCCCGCATAGTTCCATTGCAGCGCTTCGGCACCGAAGCCGAAACGTCCGCCGCGATCGTTTTCCTGCTGTCCGAAGCTGCGGCATACATTACCGGTACTTGCTTGCGGGTTGATGGCGGGGTACCCAACGCCCGCCCTAGGTGGAAACTTGCGAGCCACAGCCGCTCCCGTCCGTATATGGGTTTTCCGTTGGAGAGGATGCCGGATTTTCTTTCGCTTAACGAATGAGCGAGGAAGGCAACATAAATGGTATGGAAAAAAGTTGCAAAAGTTGCGCTAGCCGCGCCATCATCCCGCGATCCGGTGAAGTATCCGGGTTAGGGTTCGAGTTTTAAGCGGACATCCCATAAAGGTTTTACCTCACGATTTTTTCTTGCGCCATTTGCCGCAGCTTGGTTTTTTGGATCTTGTTGCCGTTGGCGGAAGGTGTCACCGGAAAGTCGTCGATGGGAAAGATGCGCCCCGGAACTTTGTAGTTGGCCATGCGCTGGCGGCAGAAGGCGATGAGCGCCGCTTCGTCGAAGGCCGCCCCGGCAACTGGAATGACGAAAGCCGTGGCTCGGGGTGCCCCATTGATTTCCACTCCCACCACCTGGGCGTCGGCCACCGCCGGATGTTCCTTGAGAAACCCTTCGATCTCTACCGGGCTGACCAGAAAACCGGCGAGACGCAGCACATCGCCCATGCGGTTCTGGTAAATGAAACGGCCGTCTTCGGTGAGAAACCCTAAATCTCCGGAGCGGAAAAAACCGTCCGCGGTGAGGGCTTCGGCTGTGGCCTCTGGGTTGCCGTAATACTCCAGCATGCGGCTGGGGCCGCGGAGTTCCAGTTCGCCGCTAACCTTTGGAGGCAGCAATTGGCCGCTGTCGGGATCCCGGACCCGTACCGAAGCTTCGGAGGAGAAGGGATTGCCACCACCCTGGATTCGTTCTTGAACCGGCAACGAGAAAGGTTGGCGGGCAAACAACGCCTGTACTTCACTGGAGCCGTATAGGCCCAGCAGCGGCATTCCTTTGGCCCCGGCTTCCGCAGCGACGGCGGCTTGGGTGGGTGAGAACACCGCGAAACCGCACATCTTCAAACTCGGAAACGGATGCTCTCCCGGTGCCGCGGCCAGCAGAGCGGCCGCCATGTCGCCGAGAGCCACGGTGTGGGTGACGCGGCAACGTCGGATCAAGGCGGCCGACTCGGCGGCATCGAAGGCCGGAGTGGTCACCAAGGGCCGGCCCGCAGAGAGGGCCGCCATGGTTAGGCAAAATCCCGTGACTCCGCAAAAAGGCACCGAGGGCAGCACCACCGTATCCGGCGCCGAGAAGCCGAATCCGGCGGCAACGTCGCGAGCATGCTGAAGAATGGCGGCGTGGTGGTGCAAAACGAATTTCGGTGCCTTGGTGGTTCCGGACGTAGTAAAGATCACGCAGCCGCTGTCGGCGGTAGCCCGGTCTTGTTGAAGAGGCAAGCCGTCGATTATTTTTTGATAGTTGTATACAGGTCTTCCCCGAAGACGATGCGGCAGCGGGCGCTCGTCTTCCCGGTAAACGATATAGTTCTCAACTCGTTCGAGGGCAGCCGGATCCGCGGCTTCCAAAATCCCCGAAAAATCGATTTGTTTGAAGCCCGGCCAGAAAATCAGCGCCTTGGCGCCGGAGCGGCCGACGATGTCGGCGATCTCGCCGCTTTTGAAACGGGTATTGACCGCGACGGCGATGGCTCCCAATCGGGCACAGGCGAACAGTGAAGCAACCCACGCAGGGATATTGGGTAGCCACAGGGCGACTCGATCACCCGGCTCGACTCCCAGTTTTTCTAATCCGGTGGCGAGGCGGCGGCTTTCATCCGAGAGTTGGCCGAAAGAGACCGGGCGTTCCCGGTCGATGAAAGCGGGGGCTGTCGGCTGGCAGGCTGCCGTCGCATCCAGGAAGGCGGACAGGGTATACGACATAGTTCTCTCGCTACGGTGATTTCGCTGGGTTCCAAGGTTGGCAAAGTTGGCAAATAATGGCGCGAAGCCGTGTCTGGCGCAAGTCCTCAAGCTCGCGACCCAAATAGTAAGGTGAAGTGAACGGGGCCTTCGGCTTGGCGTCTGAGCGCTTGATAGGCAAGCGCTTCAAGCTTGATAGGCTATTGCGTCGGGCCATGATCGTGAGTACTATTGACCCCCCCACACGGATGCGCGCTTTCGTCCGTGCTTGGGGATGATGGCGGGGGGCGATAGCCAGCAGTCAATATCTATCTTGCGAAGGGGGAGCTGGCCTAGATGAGCCAGGACATCATTCTAGAGACCCGCGATCTGACCAAGGAGTTCAAGGGTTTCGTGGCGGTGAGCGACGTCAATATCAAGGTCCGGCGGGGAACGATTCATGCTTTGATCGGCCCCAACGGCGCGGGGAAGACCACCGTTTTTAATCTTCTGACCAAGTTTCTGCCTCCGACCCGCGGCAGCATTCTTTTCAAAGGCAAGGACATCACCTTGGATAAGCCGGCCCAGGTGGCGCGCCAGGGAATGGCCCGCTCGTTTCAGATTTCGGCGGTGTTTCCCCACCTGACGGTGTTGGAGAATGTGCGGGTGGCCTTGCAACGGCGCTTGCGGACATCCTTTCAGTTTTGGCGGTCCGAACGTTCGCTGGATGCGCTTAATCCTCGAGCCATGATGTTGCTGGAACAAGTGGGCTTGGCCACTTTCGCCTCGACCATCGCCGTGGAACTGCCCTACGGCAGTAAGCGGACATTGGAGATCGCCACCACCTTGGCGCTCGAACCGGAACTGTTGTTGCTGGACGAGCCCACCTCCGGCATGGGCCATGAAGACGTGGGTCGGGTGACGGAATTGATTCGCAAGGTGGCGGCCGACCGAACCGTGCTCATGGTGGAGCATAATTTAGGCGTGGTGGCTCATTTATCCGACACCATTAGCGTATTGCAACGCGGCGCCGTGCTTGCGGAAGGCCCCTACGAAGCAGTGTCCCGTAATCCAAAAGTGCTGGAGGCGTATATCGGGGTCGCGGCATGACCAGCGCGTTCCGCCCGGATACCGAGCTGTTGCGGGTCACCGGCCTGCACGCTTTTTACGGCGAATCTCATGTTCTCCACGGCATGGATTTTACGGTGAACAAGGGAGAGGTCGTCAGCCTGTTGGGGCGCAACGGTTCGGGACGAACCACCACTCTGAGGGCGGTGCTGGGTTTGGTGGAAAAGCGCAGCGGCTCGGTGATGGTCAATGGGCGGGAGACCATCGCCATGCCTACTTACCGCATCGCCCGTTTGGGGATCGGTTATTGCCCTGAGGAGCGGGGCATCTTCTCCAGCCTCAACGTCGAGGAGAATCTGCTGCTCCCACCTTTGGTGGGCAGCGGGGGCATGGGCGTCGAGGAGATCTACGAGATGTTTCCCAATCTGGCGGAGCGCAAGCGCAGCCAAGGTACCCGGCTGTCTGGCGGCGAGCAGCAAATGCTGGCCCTGGCCCGCATTTTGCGAACCGGAGCGAGGCTGCTGTTGCTGGACGAAATTACGGAGGGACTGGCGCCGGTGATCGTGCAGGCGCTGGCGCGGGCTATAGAAAACCTTAAAGCCAGGGGCATGACTTTGGTGCTGGGAGAACAGAACTTCCGCTTTGTCGAGCCCTTGGCCGATCGTCATTATGTGATCGAGCATGGCCGGGTGGCGGAGATGGTCAAGAAGGACGAATTGCAAGCGAAGCAAGGCTTGCTGCACCAGTATTTGGGAGTATAACCGAGCAGGCGTAGTTTCATTTTTTTCAAGCGATACACCCTTCAGGAGACTGACATGAAATTTTCGAAAAAAATCCTAACCGCAGCCGTGTGCGCGGCTTGCGTCGCGGCGCCAGCGGCGTGGGCGCAAACCGGAAAAATTTCCGACGGCGTGGTCAAGATCGGGGTGATGAACGACTTAAGCGGTGTTTACGCCGACCTTGCCGGCCCTGGGTCGGTGTTGGCGGCTAAGATGGCCGTCGAAGATTTCGGCGGCAAGGTGCTGGGGGCGCCGATCGAGATTATCTTCGGAGACAATCAGAACAAACCGGATGTCTCCTCCACCATGGCGCGGCGCTGGCTGGACCAGGAGAAAGTGGACGCCATCGCCGATATTACGGGCTCCGCGGCGACGCTAGCGGTGGTTAAGATCGTCAAGGACAAGAACCGGATTACCTTGGTTAGCGCCGGTGCAACAACGCGATTAACCAACGAGGATTGCACCGACCGCACGGTCCATTGGACCTACGACAGCTACGCCATGGCCAACGGCGCGGCTCGGGTGCTGACCGAGATGGGCGGAGATACTTGGTTTTTCATTACCATGGACTACGCCGCCGGCCACGCCCTGGAGAAGGATGCGACCGACGCCATCAAGGCGGCGGGGGGGAAGGTGGTGGGGGCGGTGCGGCACCCGTTTCCGGGGAGCGACTTCTCCTCGTATCTGCTCCAGGCCCAGGCATCCGGAGCCAAAGTGATCGGCCTAGCCAACGCCGGTAGCGACATGGCCACCACCATCAAGCAGGCGGCTGAGTTCGGGATTTCCCCCAAGCAGCGCTTGGCTGCCACGATCATGATGATTACCGATATCCATAGCATGGGCCTCAAAGCAACCCAGGGAATGGTGTTTGTCGATGGGTTCTACTGGGATTTGAACGACGAGACGCGCGCCTGGAGCAAGCGCTTCTTTGAGCGCCATAAGCGCATGCCCACCATGATCCAAGCGGGGATGTATTCCGCGGTGATGCACTATCTCAAGGCCATCAAGGCGGCAGGCACCGACGACGCCGGCGCGGTGATGAGTAAAATGAAGGCCATGCCGGTAAACGACTTTTTCGCCAAGAACGGCAAAATCCGGGTAGACGGCCGGATGGTGCACGACATGTACTTGGTGCAGGTCAAGAAACCGGAAGAATCCAAGCAGCCGTGGGACTATTTGAAATTGCTTAAAGTAATTCCCGGCGAGCAGGCCTTCTTGCCGCTTTCCCAGAGCACGTGCCCGTTGGTGAAAAAGAAATAAGGGCTGCTCGCCCGTCGCGATACGCAAGCAAAGGAACAAGACCATGCGCAAGACGATGGCTCGCTTATTCAAATCTTCCGTAACGCGGCTGTTTTGACTAGGGGGGAAGCATGAGCTGGCGGCGGAAGTACGGTGACAAGACGATCAGTGCGGAGCAAGCAGCCAAGCTGGTTAAATCGTGCGTCTTGGTTCGTCTGCAGGTCGGCAAGGCGCCTATTCTCAGTTTCATTTTTCAAGCGATACACCTTTCAGGAGACTGATATGAGATTTTCGAAAAAAATCCTAACCGCCGCCGTGTGCGCGGTTTGCATTGCGGCGCCCGCCGCTTGGGCGCAAACCGGCAAAATTTCCAACGGCGTGGTCAAGATCGGAGTCATGACCGACCTAAGCGGGCTTTACGCCGACCTCGCCGGGCCAGGATCGGTGCTAGCGGCTAAGATGGCCGCCGAAGATTTCGGCGGCAAGGTGCTGGGGGCGCCAATCGAGGTGATTGCCGGAGATCTCCAAAATAAGCCGGATGTCGCCTCCAGCATAGCGCGGCGTTGGCTGGATCAGGAGAACGTGGACATGATCACGGACCTTACGGGATCTGCGGCGGCGCTGGCAGTGGTCAAGATCGTTAAGGAAAAGAACCGGATTGCCATGGTTTCCAGTGGTGGGACGACGCGATTGACCAACGAGGACTGCACTGACCGCACGGTTCACTGGGCCTACGATACCTATGCTTTGGCCAACGGCTCGGCGCGGGCCCTGACTCAGGAAGGGGCCAAGACCTGGTTTTTCATCACTCCCGACTACGCCTTCGGCCACTCCATGGAAAAAGACGCCAGCGAAGCCATTGTAGCGGCGGGAGGCAAAGTGCTGGGGTCGGTCAAGCACCCTTTCCCCGGCAGCGACTTCTCCTCTTTTCTTCTGCAGGCCCAGGCATCGGGAGCCCAGGTCATCGGCCTCAACAATGCCTCAAGCGATCTGATCACCACCATCAAGCAGGCGGCGGAGTTCGGCGTCGCCCCCAAGCAGCGTCTGGTCGGGATGATCTTCATGATCACCGACATCCACAGTATCGGTCTTAAGGCGACCCAAGGGATGATCTATACGGACGCCTTCTACTGGGACATGAACGACGAGACGCGGGCCTGGAGCAAGCGTTTCTTCGAACGCCAAAAGCGCATGCCCACCATGATCCAGGCGGGGGTGTATTCCGCGGTGACGCACTATCTCAAGGCCATCAAGGCATCCGGCACCGACGAAGCGGGGGTGATAATGGCCAAGATGAAGGCTACCCCCGTGAATGACTTCTTCGCCAAGAACGGGAAGATCCGGGAGGATGGCCGGATGGTTCACGACATGTATCTCATGCAGGTCAAGAATTCGGAAGAATCCAAGCAGCCATGGGATTACCTGAAGTTATTGAAGGTGATCCCCGGGGACCAGGCATTCCAGCCCCTTTCCAAGAGCCGGTGCCCGCTGATCAAGAAGTAGCCGAAAAGAGGGAGAGCGGCAGTGTTCGAGTGGCTGGGCATCACTCCACAGGGGCTGTACGGCCAGCTCCTGGTGGGGCTCATCAACGGATCGTTCTATGCCACCCTGAGTCTGGGGCTGGCGGTGATTTTCGGGTTGCTGAACATCGTCAATTTCACCCACGGGGCCCAGTACATGATGGGGGCCTTCGTGGCGTGGATGGGGCTGCGCTATTTCGGAGTTAATTATTGGTGGTCTCTCATCCTCGCGCCGCTGGCCGTGGGAGTGGTCGGCATCGTTCTGGAGTTGACGCTGCTACGCCGGCTTTATCGGATGGATCATCTTTACGGTCTGTTGCTCACTTTCGGCTTGGCCCTCATCATCGAGGGAGGGTTCCGCCAGGCCTTCGGGATTTCCGGCGAGCAATATGACATTCCAGAAGCGTTGACCGGCGCCACCAACCTGGGATTCATATTTCTTCCCAATTACCGCGCCTGGGTGGTAGCCGCTTCCCTGGTGGTCTGTTTTTTTGCCTGGTTCGTCATAGAGCGCACCAAGCTCGGTGCTTACCTGCGGGCGGGTACCGAGAACCCGCAACTGCTACAGGCCTTCGGGGTCAACGTGCCGGTGCTGGTGACCCTGACTTACGGTTTCGGCGCCGCCCTGGCAGGCTTTGCCGGGGTGCTGGCGGCGCCGATTTTTCAGGTCAATCCGGTGATGGGATCCAACTTGCTCATCGTGGTGTTCGCCGTGGTGGTGATCGGCGGCCTAGGGTCCATCTTGGGCTCTATCCTGACCGGCGTGGGGCTGGGGCTGATCGAAGGCCTCACCAAGGTGTTCTATCCGGAAGGCTCATCGGTCGTGATTTTCGTGATCATGGCCGTCATCCTGCTTATCCGCCCCGCCGGCTTATTCGGCAAGGAAAAATGAGGTGAAGCTCGGCAAAACCGCCGTCGGGTTCGTGATTCTGGTTGCGGCGGGGATAGTGGCGCCCTTCGTCATCTATCCCGTGTTTCTGATGAAGGCGTTGTGCTTCGCTTTGTTTGCCTGCGCTTTCAATTTGCTGTTGGGCTACACCGGATTATTGTCCTTCGGCCATGCGGCGTTCTTCGGTTCCGCAGCCTACATCACGGGCTATGTCATAACCAAGCTCGGTTTTCCCGTGGAACTGGGAATTCTGACCGGAACCGTTTTTGCCTTCGGCTTGGGCGCCGTGTTCGGCAGCCTGGCGATTCGGCGGCAGGGGATTTATTTCGCCATGATTACCCTGGCGTTGGCCCAGATGGTGTTTTTTCTGTGCTTGCAGATCAAGGCCACCGGCGGTGAAGACGGTTTGCAGGGGATTCCGCGCGGTTTCCTGCTGGGCTTCATCGATCTTTCCGACACCCTGAATATGTATTACTTCGTGTTAGGGATATTTCTGTTCGGGTTTTTCCTGATTTACCGGATCGTCCATTCGCCCTTCGGGCAAGTGCTCAAGGCGATCCGGGAAAATGAGCCACGGGCGGTGTCCCTGGGCTATGACGCCGACTCGCACAAGCTGCTGGCGTTCATTTTGTCCGCCGGGTTGTCGGGGCTGGCGGGGGCGACGAAATCGGTTGTGTTCCAACTGGCTTCCCTGACCGACGTACATTGGGGGATGTCGGGAGAAGTGGTGCTGATGGCGCTGGTGGGGGGGGTCGGAACCATATTCGGTCCCGTTGTGGGCGCTCTTGTCATTGTTACCATGGAGAACTATCTGTCCGGCTTCGGCTCCTGGGTGACTATCATCATGGGGGTGGTTTTCGTGGCCTGCGTCTTGGTTTTCCGCAAAGGGATCGTCGGCGAGCTGAATGCCCTAATCAAGCGATAGCCGGCGTTGCTGCAGTCATTTTTGCAAGAGTGCTTGCCCGCCGGTGAAGGCCAGATCAAATCATCGGGTACCTTCGGAGGAGTCGGGAACCTTCGGAGGAGTGAACATAACCACGATATGCACGCCTCGGACTGACAATTTGTGAGGACCGACGGATTGATTTTTCTATCGCCTTTTCCTATCGCCTCGATTATCCGAAACTACTTGCTTAGGTAGCGCATCGCGCGCTCCAGCCCCCCGATGGTGATCGGGTACATGCGCGCTTCCATGATCTCGCGGATGACGGCGACCGACTGGCGGTAGGGCCAGAGTTGCTCGGGTTCCGGATTGAGCCAGACCGCTTTGGGGTAGACGTTGAGCATGCGCCGCATCCACACCGCGCCGGCCTCGTCGTTGGTGTATTCGATCGAGCCGCCGGGCTGCAGGATTTCGTAGGGGCTCATGGTGGCGTCTCCGACGAAGATCAGTTTGTAGTCGTGCCCGTACTTGTGCATGATGTCCACGGTCGGGGTGCGCTCGGCGTGGCGGCGGCGGTTGTCCTTCCACACGTAGTCGTACAGGCAGTTGTGGAAGTAGAAATATTCCAGGTGCTTGAATTCGGTCTTAGCCGCGGAAAACATTTCCTGGCACAGTTTGACGTGGTCGTCCATCGAGCCGCCGATGTCGAGAAACAGCAGCACCTTGACCTTGTTGTGGCGCTCGGGCCGCATCAGGATGTCCAGCATGCCGGCCTTCTTTGCGGTGGAACTGATGGTCCCGTCCAGATCGAGCTCTTCGGGCGCGCCGTCGCGGGCGAAGCGGCGAAGGCGTCTCAGCGCGATCTTGATGTTGCGCGTTCCGAGCTCGACCTGGTCGTCCAGGTTCTGGTATTCGCGCTTGTCCCACACCTTGACCGCCGAGCGGTTGCGCGAACCCTCCTGGCCGATGCGTACCCCCTCGGGGTTGTAGCCGTAGGCGCCAAAAGGCGAGGTGCCGGCGGTGCCGATCCATTTGCTGCCGCCCTGGTGCCTGCCTTTTTGTTCTTCCAGGCGTTTTTTGAGTGTTTCCATGAGCTTTTCCCAGCCGCCCATGGCCTCGATCTTGGCTTTTTCCTCCGGACTTAGGTTGAGTTCGGCCATCTTTCGTAGCCATTCGAGCGGAATGTCCGCCTCCACACCCATGATCGCCTCGACGCCCTTGAAATACTCGCCGAAGGCGCGGTCGAACTTGTCGAAATTCGCCTCGTCTTTGACCAGACAGGTCCTCGAGAAATAGTAGAAATCATCGATCGAAGATCCGACCACGCCCTTTTGCATGCCCTCGATCAGCATGAGGTATTCCTTGGTCGTGACCGGGACCTTGGCGTCTTTGAGCTTGAGGAAGAAATCGATCAGCATGATTTGTCAGGCGCTAGCCGCGATCTGCCGTTGCGGTCATCGATTGTGGCGCGACATGAAAATCAACCGTTCGAACAGATGCACGTCCTGTTCGTTCTTGAGCAGGGCGCCGTGCAGCGGCGGGATGATGGTCTTCTGGTCCTTGCTCCGTAGGGCTTCGGGCGGAATGTCGTCGGCGAGCAAGAGCTTCAGCCAGTCCAGAAGTTCGGAAGTCGAAGGCTTTTTCTTCAGCCCCGGCACCTCGCGCACCTCGAAAAACACCTCCAGCGCTTCGCGCAGCAAATGCTTCTTGATGCCGGGAAAGTGCACGTTGACGATCCTTTCCATCGTTTCCTTGTCGGGGAAGCGGATGTAATGGAAGAAGCAGCGCCGCAGGAAGGCGTCGGGCAGCTCCTTTTCATTATTGGAAGTGATGAACACGATCGGCCGGTGCTTGGCTTTGACCAGTTCATGCGTCTCGTAGACGTAGAATTCCATGCGGTCGAGTTCGCGCAACAAGTCGTTGGGGAACTCGATGTCGGCTTTGTCGACTTCGTCGATCAGCAGCACCACGGGTTCGTCGGCGTTGAATGCCTCCCATAAGGTGCCCTTGACGATATAGTTGTTGATGTCGTGCACGCGCGGGTCGCCCAGTTGGGAATCGCGCAGCCGCGATACGGCGTCGTACTCGTACAAGCCCTGCTGCGCCTTGGTGGTGGATTTGATGTGCCACTCGAAAATCGGCAGCTTGAGCGCCTTGGCAACTTCCTCCGCAAGCATGGTCTTGCCTGTTCCGGGCTCGCCCTTGATCAAGAGCGGCCGCTGCAGCGTGACGGCGGCATTGACGGCGAGGGTGAGGTCGTCGGTCGAGATGTAGTTGGCGGAACCGTGGAAACGCATGACTATATCCTGAAATGAAAAACGCATTATACGACGGTTGCCGGTGCTTGCGCGCGCGCCGACGGCGACATTATCCGGCCCCGCCAGCACTTCGCGGTCGCGCTGCTTGCGCCATGCTTCGAAAAAGAATTGCCTGACCTGGTCGCGGGAAGGGTTGAACATCGGGGGGCCACGGAGGGTGGGGGCGCGGGGCTTAGCCCTTATTTCCCGCTCCTGTCTCCTCCCGGGTTTTCGCTTTGTATTCGCACAAATCCTCGATCAGGCATCGCGGACACTCAGGCTTTCTCGCCTTGCATATATAGCGTCCGTGCAGGATTAGCCAGTGATGGGCGTGCAGGTGGAACTGCGGTGGCACGAATTTCAGCAGTTTCCGCTCGATCTCGAGCGGGTTTTCGCCGTTAGCGATGCCGGTGCGGTTGCACACGCGAAATATATGCGTGTCCACCGCAATGGTCGGATGGCCGAAGGCGATGTTCAGCACCACGTTCGCGGTCTTGCGTCCGACCCCGGGCAACTGCTCCAGCGCCTCGCGTTCCGGCGGCACCTTGCCCTCGTGCCGTTGCAGCAGCCGTTCGCAGGTGGCGAGAATATTCTTTGCCTTGGAACGGTACAGGCCGATGCGCTTGATCCGCTCAATCAGGCCATCCATGCCGAGAGCGAGCATTGCTTCGGGCGTGTTCGCCACCCGGTACAGGCTGCGCGTGGCCAGATTCACGCTCTTGTCGGCCCAGGCGACCGACAAGAG
>SCTX01000016.1 GCA_004298385.1 Betaproteobacteria bacterium
CACGAGATCGCCAACTTAGGGATAACCATGGTTCCCGAGGGGAGACATGTTTTCCCCAACCTCAGTGTGGAGAAGAACTTGCTCCTGGGCGGCCACACGCCCAGGGCCCGGCCTTACCGTGAGGCCAACTTCGAGATGGTCTACAGTCTCTTCCCTGTGCTCAAGGAGAGGCGTTCGCAGAAGGCCGATACCCTTTCGGGGGGCCAGCAACAGATGCTGGCCGTGGGCCGCGGCCTCATGGCCCAACCCGAGTTTTTACTCCTTGACGAGCCCTCCCTGGGACTGGCGCCTCTCCTCATCAGGGATCAGTTTAAGCTCCTCAAGCAGCTCAATGAGCAGGGCATGACCATCCTGATGTCGGAGCAGAATGTCAAGGTGTCCCTGAGCCTTAGTAGCCGAGGCTATGTCATGCTGCATGGCCGCATCTACCTCACCGGGCCCAGCCGGGAACTGATCAAGGACGAGCGGGTGACCAAGGCCTATCTGGGTCTAACTGAATAGAAAATCGGTGAGGATTGCTCATGGAAATCTCAGGTATATCTCAGGCCATCATCCAGGGCCTGGCATTTGGTGGTGTTTTTGCCCTCATCAGCGGCGGAATGACCCTGTTCCACAATGTCACCAACCATGTAAACGTGGCCGTCGGCAGCCTAATGATATTGGATATGTATATTATGTTGATCCTGCAGCAAGCCTTGGGGCTCGACGCCTATATAGTCGCTCTCATCGCCCTGCCGATTTTGGTCCTGTTTGCCCTGTTCATGTGGTATGTCACCCTCAAGAGATGCCTCCATTATGACCACCTCATGCTGTTCCAGTTATTCGTCGCCTGGATCCTGGTAATAGAATTTTTCTGCGTCATAATCTGGGGCTCCGATTTCAGGGTCATGAAAAGCTTTATTGCCCTTTCCAAGGTGCCCGTGGGACCCCTGGTTATGAGGACCACCCAACTAATAGCCTTCCTGGTATCCCTTGGCGTGATCGGCGCCCTGTACTGGATGATTATGAAGACCGAGTTCGGCTGCACCATTCGGGCCACTGCCTATTTGCCCGACATAGCCCGCCTTATGGGCATTAATGTGGACCGACTTCAATTGATCATCTTCGTTCTCTCCATTGTCATGGTCGGCGTGGCCGCTGGTGTCCTTGCGCCCTACTTTACCTTCAGCCCCTATTCCGGCCTGACCCTGGCCCTGTTCAGCCTCATCATCCTGGTAATGGGCGGCTTTGGCAGTTGGGAGGGCACCCTCGTAGCCTCCCTCGTCATAGGCCTCGTCTACGGTATATCTTCCTTCTATATCCCCAATGCGATGGCAATCCTGGTCCCTTACTTTCTGTTCTACCTCGTACTGGTGTTCAGGCCACAGGGGCTCTTCGGTGTGAGGTGATATGAAACAGAGACTGCTCAAACCCAGCTACGGCATTGCAGCCGGCCTGATTGTAATCTTCGCTCTCCTCCCCTTGGGTCTCGAGGGGCAACCTTACTGGCTGCACGTAGCCATCTACACCATGTGGTGGATGTATATGTCCCAGTGCTGGGCCATCTCAGCCCAGACCCGCATGTACAGCTTTGTCCACACCGCATTCCTTGGCGCAGGGGCCTACACGTCCACAATCCTTTTCCTAAACTTCGGGATCACTCCTTGGCTTGGGATGTTCGGTGGGGTGCTTGTGGCCATGATTCTGGCCGGCATTCTGGGCTGGAGTGGCGCCCGTTTTCGCATGTCCCCCCTTTCCTTCGTTGTCCTTTGCTTGGCCATGAGCTTCGTCTTTGTCGTCTTTGCAGAGTCCATGACGATTACCGGCCACGAGGAAGGGCTTAGAATCGTCTTCTTCAAGACCGACGCCGCTAATTGGCACTTTCTGAGCAAGGAGACCCATTACTACATAATGCTCATCATGCTTATCGGCCTTATGATAGTCTCGCAGTTCATCCTGAGATCGAAGATGGGGCTCTATTTCAAGGCCATCTTCGAGAATGAGCGGGCTGCAGCCGCTGCCGGCGTGAACGTCGTCCGCTACAAGGTGATGGCCCTGGTCATCAGCGCCGCCCTAATCGCCCCTGCCGGCACCTTCTGGGCGCAGTACGCAAAGTTTATAAATCCCGAGGGGCTCCTCTCCGTCAACATGAACATCCTTATGGTCCTGTATAGCACCCTGGGTGGCCTGCATACCCTTTGGGGCCCGCCCCTGATGGCCCTGTTGTTCACCCCTCTCGGTGAAGTAGTAAGAGCTTACCTGCCGTCACGGCTCTACGGGCTTGAGATGATAATAGTGGGGGTCGTGGCACTGTTTTGCATCCTATACATGAGGTGGGGCGTCGCTAACTGGTTTAATGACTGGAAGCGCGAGCGCCACGAGGCTAAGATGATTGCAGACTCTTCTGGCCCAGAGACCTGAGAAAATTGATCGGAGACCTATTCGGGTAGAGAGAATCCCCGTTAATCCGAAGTTCCCCGAAGGCATGGACGAAGGCGTGATGGCGGCCGAACGCATCGCGGGCCAGGCGGCCGGTTGCGTCAACCTCGATGCCATCCCCTGGGTCATCTATACCGCCCCGGAAATCGCCTGGGTGGGCAAGTCCGAGCGGCAGTTGAAGGCCGAGGGCGTAGCCTACCGCGCCGACCAAACTAGATGAATTCTAGGCCGCGCCTCTGGCGCAGCTAATAAAGGGCGCGACTTCGCCGCCCTGATATTATCTAGTCTCTAGTTTCTTGACACGGGGGTAACACTGCATGGACAAATTCAAGGCATTCCGCATCGACGAAGCGGACAAGAAAGTCGCCGCCGCGTTCGTTGACATGACCCTGGATGAGCTCGATCCAGGCGAGGTAGTGATTCGAGTTGCCTATTCCGGCGTCAATTACAAGGATGCGCTCGCCGCCACGGGCGCGGGCAAGATCATCCGCCGCTTTCCCTGCGTCGGCGGTATCGATTTGTCGGGTACCGTGGTCGAGTCGGGCGACGCGCGGTTCAAGAAAGGCGACGCGGTGATCGCCACCAGCTACGATATCGGCGTGGCGCACCACGGCGGTTACGCCGAATATGCACGCATGCCGGCCGACTGGGTGGTGCCCATGCCCCGCGGCCTGAACCTGTTCGAGGCCATGGCTTTGGGTACAGCGGGCTATACCGCCGCGCTGGGCGTGATGCGCATGGAAGCAAACGGCCTGGCGCCGGCCAAGGGACCCGTGATCGTCTCCGGCGCCAGCGGCGGTGTCGGCTCGATCGCGGTGGATATTCTCGCCGGCCTGGGCTATGAGGTAGTCGCGCTGACCGGCAAGGAGGGCGAAACCGATTACCTCAAGGGCCTGGGCGCGAGGGAAGTGAAGCTGCGCCAAAGCCTGGATCTGGCCAAGATCCGGCCGCTGGACAAGGCGCTATGGGCGGGCGCGGTGGATAACCTCGGGGGTGAAGTCCTTGCCTGGATGGCGAGCACCATGCGGCCGGGCGGCACCATCGCCAGCATCGGCCTCGCGGCGAGCACCACGCTCAATACCACCGTGCTGCCGTTCATCCTGCGCGGCGCCTGCCTGCTCGGCATCGATTCCGGCTACACGCCCATGCCATTGCGGCGGCAGGTGTGGCAGCGCCTGGCCACGGACCTGAAGCCCAGGCATCTCGCCGGCATGACCCGCACCATCGCCTTCGAGCAATTACCCGGCGTGTTCGACGATTTCATCAAGGGCAAGGCCAAGGGGCGCATCGTGGTGGACCTGGCGGCCTAACCATTCCTCTCTCTCAGGGGGAGGCAAAAGCAAGGAGGAGGAGGCGATGAGCACTTATAAGGAATTCCACCGGCGCTCGATCAGCGACCCAGAAGGGTTCTGGGACGAACAGGCCAAGCTGATCCATTGGCACAAACCTTTCGCCAAGGTGCTGGATTACAGCCGGCCGCCGTTCGCGAAATGGTTCGTCGGCGGCGAGACCAATCTTTGCTACAACGCGGTCGATCGCCACCTCGAGGACCGGTCGGATCGGAATGCGCTGATTTTCGTCTCTACCGAAACCGATTCCGAGAAAACCTACAGCTTTCGCGAGCTGCACGCCGAGGTCAATCGCTGTGCCGCCATGATGCAAAGCCTGGGCGTGGACAAGGGCGACCGCGTGCTGATCTACATGCCCATGATTCCCGAGGCCTGCTTTGCGATGCTCGCCTGCGCCCGCATCGGCGCCATCCATTCGGTGGTGTTCGGCGGTTTCGCTTCGCACAGCCTGGCGAGCCGCATCGACGACGCCAGCCCCAAGCTCGTGATCAGTGCCGACGCAGGCTCGCGCGCGGGAAAGGTCGTGCCGTACAAACCGCTGTTGGACGAGGCCATCCGGCTGGCAAAATTTCCGCCGGCCAAAGTGATTCTGTTCGACCGTGGCCTCGATCCGGGCATGGCACGCGTTGCCGGGCGCGACCTCGACTGGGTCGAACTGCGCGCGCAGCACCTGAACGCGCAAGTGCCCTGCGTCTGGCTGGAGTCGAACGAGCCCTCCTATATTCTTTACACTTCGGGCACTACCGGTCATCCGAAGGGGGTGCAGCGCGACGTCGGTGGGCATGCGGTCGCGCTGGCCGCGTCGATGAAACACATCTATTGCGGCAATGCCGGCGAGACTTATTTTTCCACCTCGGATATCGGCTGGGTCGTCGGCCATTCCTACATTATTTATGGACCACTGATCGCCGGCATGGCGACTATCATGTACGAAGGCACGCCGGTGCGTCCCGATGCCGGGATTCTGTGGAAAATAGTGGAAAAGTACAAAGTCACCGTCATGTTCAGCGCGCCCACCGCCATCCGCGTGCTGAAAAAGCAGGATCAGGCCTTCCTGAAAAAATACGACCTGTCTTCGCTGCGGTATTTGTTTCTTGCCGGTGAACCGCTGGACGAGCCGAGTCACCGCTGGATCACCGAGGGCTTGGGCCGGCCGGTGATCGACCATTACTGGCAGACCGAAACCGGCTGGCCGCTGCTGACTTCGGTGCCGGGCGTGGAGCAGACGCCGATCAAGTTCGGCAGCCCTTCCTTTCCGGCCTATGGCTACAACGTGAAGCTGTTGCACGAAACCACGACCGAGGAAGTGGGTACCGGCGAAAAAGGCGTGGTGGTTATCGTGCCGCCGCTGCCGCCGGGCTGCATGAGCACGGTGTGGGGCGACGACGAGCGCTTCGTCAAAACCTATTTCGAAACCATTCCCGGCAAGTTGGTGTATTCGACCTTCGACTGGGGCATACGCGACAAGGACGGCTATTATTTTATTCTCGGCCGCACCGACGACGTGATCAATGTCGCCGGGCACCGCCTGGGCACGCGCGAAATCGAGGAGGCGATCAGTTCGCACCCGGCGATCGCGGAAGTCGCCGTGATCGGCGCCGCCGACCAGTTGAAAGGGCAAGTGCCGGTGGCGTTTGCCGTGCTCAAGGACCCGAGCCAGATCGAAAGCAGCGCAGGGCGCATGAAGCTCGAAGGCGACATCATGAAGACGGTGGACCAGCAACTCGGCGCGATCGGACGGCCGGCGCGGGTGCATTTCGTGACCTTGCTGCCCAAGACGCGTTCGGGCAAGGTGCTGCGCCGCTCGATTCAGTCGATCTGCGACGGGCGCGATCCGGGCGACCTCACCACCATCGAGGATCCAGGCGCGCTGCAGCAGGTACGCGATGCGATAGCGGGTAAAGCGTGAGGAGCGGGCCAGCCGTAACGTCGGCTGGGCACGAACGCGCTCGCCTCGTAGCATGCGCCGGGCGCCAGCATACCGATTTATTTCCCGATGATCGGGCTGCTGCAGCGCGTCGCGCAGGCTGAGGTCGAGGTCGAAGGGGCAAGTATCGGCAAAATCGGTGCGGGCCTGTTGGTGCTCGTCTGCGCCGAGCGCGGCGACAGCGAAGCGGAAGCCGACCGCTTGCTTGAACGCGTGCTCGGATATCGGGTGTTTGCCGACGCCGGGGGCAAAATGAACCTGAGCCTGCGCGAGGCGCAGGGCGGCCTGCTGCTGGTGCCGCAGTTCACGCTCGCCGCAGACACGCATAAGGGCATGCGTCCCAGCTTTACGCCTGCCGCGCCGCCTGCGGATGCCGAGCGGCTGTTCGAGTACTTCGTCGCCCGGGCGCGCGCGTCGTATGCGGCGGTCGAAACCGGGCGCTTCGGCGCGCACATGCAAGTGAGCCTCACCAACGACGGGCCGGTGACCATCTGGCTCAGGGTCGAACCGGTCCGGTAGCAGGACGCGTTTTCGCGCCGCGCCGACCGGCGCTCGAGTACCGGTGCAAATGCATTCTGTACTCAGGACAGGGCATTAAAGGAGCAAATCATGACCGCACATCGTATCGAACACGACACTTTCGGCCCGATCGAAGTCCCGGCCGAGCGCCTGTGGGGCGCGCAGACCCAGCGCTCGCTCGCGCATTTCCGCATTTCCGGCGAGCGCATGCCGCGCGAGCTGATTCTGGCGCTGGCGCTGGTCAAGCGCGCCTGCGCGACGGTGAATGCGGAACTGGGCGCGCTCGCCGCGGCCAAGGCCGAGGCCATCGCCGCCGCCGCGGACGAGGTGCTTGCGGGCAAGTGGGACGGCGAGTTTCCGCTGGTGGTGTGGCAGACCGGATCGGGCACCCAGACCAACATGAACCTGAACGAGGTGCTTGCGAACCGTGCTTCCGAACTGTTGGGCGGCGAGCGCGGCGCAGCGCGCCTGGTCCATCCCAACGACGACGTGAACCGAGGCCAGTCCTCGAACGACGTTTTTCCCACCGCCATGCACGTAGCGGCGGTGCAGGCGGTAAGCGGCAGGCTGGTGCCGGCATTGCGCCAGTTGCGCGATACGCTGGCGGCGAAGTCGGCCGCATTTGCCGGCATCGTCAAAATCGGGCGCACCCACTTGCAGGACGCCACGCCCTTGACGCTGGGACAGGAATTCTCCGGCTATGTCGCCCAGTTGGAGCACGGCATTGCGCACGCGCAGGCGGCGCAGACGCATTTGTGCGAGCTGGCGCTGGGCGGCACCGCAGTCGGTACCGGCCTGAACGCGCATCCGGAATTCGGCCGGCGCGTGGCCAGGGAACTGGCCCGCCGCACCGGGCTGCCCTTGGTGACGGCGCGCAACAAATTCGAGGCACTGGCCGCGCACGACGCCTTGGTGCACGCCCACGGCGCGCTCAAGACCCTCGCAGCTTCGCTCACCAAGATCGCCAACGATCTGCGCTGGCTTGCCTCGGGACCGCGCTGCGGCATCGGTGAACTGGCGCTGCCGGAGAACGAGCCGGGCAGCTCGATCATGCCGGGCAAGGTCAACCCGACCCAGGCGGAAGCGCTCGCCATGCTTTGCGCCCAGGTGATGGGCAACGATGTAGCGATCAACATCGGCGGCGCATCGGGCAACTTCGAGCTCAATGCGTTCAAACCGCTGATCATCCATAATTTTCTGCAAAGCGCGCGCCTGCTGGCCGACGGCGCGGCCAGCTTCGACGCGCATTGCGCGGCCGGCATCGAGCCCAGGCGCGAGCGCATAGCGGCGCTGCTCGCGAACTCGCTCATGCTGGTGACCGCACTCAATCCGCGCATCGGCTACGACAAGGCGGCCGAGATCGCCAAACGGGCTCACCAGAACGGCGAGACTCTGAGGGAAGCGGCGCTGGCGCTGGGTCATGTCACGGCGGAGCAGTTCGATGCCTGGGTGCGGCCGGAGGCCATGACGGGAGAACAATAGTCCGGGAACTTGCTACAATGGAGGCCTATGATCCATACGCCCCCAGACGGCAAGCCGGAACCTGGTCCCGAATATCTCCGCAGCACGCATTTTATCGATTCGGACAGCGACGCCGTGCGCCGCTTCGCGCAGCAGGCCGCGGGATCTGAGACGAGTGAGCTGGGACGCGCGATCAGGCTGTTCTACGCCGTTCGCGACGGCATCCGCTACGATCCGTTTGGGTTACGCCCCGGTCCCGGCATTTTCGTTGCGAGCCATGTGCTTGCGGCGAAATCGGCGTTTTGCATCCCCAAGGCCATCCTGCTTGTCGCTGCGGCACGCGCGCTGGACGTCCCCTGCGCCCTCGGCCTCTCCGACGTGGTCAATCATCTGACCACGGAAAAGCTCAAGGCGCGCATGGGCGGGTCGACTTATTTCATGCACCACGGCTATGCTGTGATGTACCTTGAGGGCCAGTGGGTGAAGGCGGCGCCAGCGTTCAATATCGAACTGTGCACCCGTTTCGGTGTAGTCCCGACCGAGTTCGACGGCCGTTCGGACGCGCTGTTCCAGCCTTACGACGCGCGCCGCCGCCGCCATATGGAATACGTCAAGGATCACGGCGCCTGGTCGGATTTTCCCTACGAAAAGGTGGATGCCGATTTCCGCGCTTTCTATCCGGCCGAGTTCATGTCCGAGGATGATCCCGGCGAGAAATTCGAGGACGGCGTGCGCGTGGACTAAGCGAGCGCCCAGGCACCGCCGTCTTGCAGCATGCAGCAGTCCTTCCCGCAGTCCGTCCTGGCGTCCGAGCATAAAGAGCTTGCGCTGAGCATCGCGCAGGTGATGCTGCAGGGGTTTAACAAGCACTACCGCATCTTCCGCGAAGCCTGTCAGGCGGCCAAGCGCCATTTCGAAACCGGCAACTGGACAGCGGTGCAGCAGGCGTCCCGCGAGCGCATCGATTTCTACGACAGGCGCGTGATCGAGGCGATCGAGCGAATCGAGCGCAAGTTCCCCGCGGATTCCATTGACGATACGGCCTGGCAGCACATCAAGCTGCACTACATCGGCCTGCTGATTTATCACAAACAGCCGGAGTGCGCGGAGACCTTCTTCAATTCGGTGTGCTGCAGGATCCTGCACAGGACTTATTTCAACAACAACTTCATTTTCGTGCAGCCGGCGGTATCGACCGAACACATCGAGGCCGATCCGCCTTCCTATCGCTCTTATTATCCGGCGAAATACGGTTTGCGCCCGACGCTTGCGCGCATGCTGCAGGACATAGGCTTGCAGCGCCCGTTCGCGGACCTTCGCCGCGATCTAGGCTGCGTGCTGCGCATGTGGCGCAAGATCCTGCCGCGGCCGCTGCAACTGGAGGCGAACCACCAGATACAGATCCTGTCCTCGCTGTTCTATCGCAACAAGGGCGCCTACCTCGTCGGCAGGATGATCAACGGCAATCAGGACTATCCGTTCGTGATCCCGGTGCTGCACGATCATGAGGGCAGGCTGTTTCTGGACACGGTGCTGCTGGAGCGAGCTCAACTCAACACCTTTTTCAGCACCAACCGCGCCTATTTTCTGGTGGACATGGAGGTGCCGTCCGCCTACGCGCAGTTCCTGCATGGCTTGTTGCCGTACAAGCCGAAATGGGAGATTTACACGCTGCTCGGGCTGCAAAAACACGGCAAGAATCTTTTTTACCGCGACTTCCTTCACCACCTGCGGCATTCCAGCGACGACTTCGTCGTCGCGCCCGGCATCCGCGGCCTGGTGATGTCGGTGTTTACGCTGCCTTCATACCCTTACGTGTTCAAGGTGATCAAGGACGTGATCGCGCCGCCCAAGGACGTGACGCGCCAACTGGTCAAGGAAAAATACTGGCTGGTGAAGCACCACGACCGCGTCGGGCGCATGGCCGATACGCTGGAATACTCCGATGTCGCTTTTCCGAAGAAGCGCTTCACCGCGGAACTCCTCGACGAGTTGCGCGCCCTGGCGCCTTCGGTGATCGAAGACGAAGGCGATACCATCGTCATCAAGCACCTGTATATGGAGCGGCGTATGGTGCCGCTCAACATTTTTCTCGACAAGGCCCAGGACAAGCAGCGCGACCACGTCATCGAGGACTACGGCCGTGCGATCAAGCAGCTTGCCGCGGCCGACATCTTCGCCGGCGACCTGCTGTTCAAAAACTTCGGCGTGACCCGCCATGGCCGGGTGGTGTTCTACGATTACGACGAAATCGACTATCTTGCCAACTGCAATTTCCGCAAACTGCCGCAGGCGCAGACTGAGGAGCAGGAGCTGGCCGCCGAGCCCTGGTATTCGGTCGGGCCGAAAGACATCTTTCCAGAAGAATTCGCCACCTTCCTGTTGACCGACGACCGGGTGCGCGATTGTTTCATGCGCCATCACGGTGATCTGCTCGATGTCGCATTCTGGCAGGCGGCGCAGCAGTGCATCGCCGCGGGCGAGATGCAGGACGTGTTTCCCTACGACGAAGCCCTGCGCTTCTGCTATCTGTTCGGCCGGCGCTGATCGCGACGCAGGAGCGATTTATTCTTCCTCACGCGCCGCCTTGTACTGCGACGTCAACTGCTGCTGCAGTTGCGCAGGCACTTGAGCGTAGTGGCTGAACTCGACCGAGTACGAGCCCTGTCCGCCGGTAATCGAGCGCAAGCGGTTCTGGAAGTCGGTCAGTTCCGCCAGCGGCACCTGGCCGGTGGTGCTGATGGCGTCGGCGGAGCGCTGCTGTGTCCCGGTAATCTGGCCGCGTTTGGAAGCGATCTCCGCGGTCATGTCGCCGACGTAGGCTTCCGGCGCATCGATGTCGATGTTGACGATAGGCTCGAGCATGATCGGCCCCGCCTTGGCGAACGCGTCGATTACCGCCTTGCGCCCGGCGGAGACGAAAGCGATCTCCTTGGAGTCCACCGCGTGGCTCTTGCCGTCATACACAATCACGCGCAAGTCCTCGACCGGATAGCCCGCGATCACACCCGCGTCGAGCGCCATGCGCACGCCTTTTTCCACCGCCGGGATGAACACGGTCGGTATCACGCCGCCTTTCACCTGATCGACGAATTCGTAGCCCGCGCCGCGAGGCAGCGGCTCGACTCTCAGATAGACCTCGCCGAACTGGCCGGCGCCGCCGGTCTGCTTCTTGTGGCGGCAGTGTCCTTCCGCCTTGCGGCTGATGGTTTCGCGGTAAGGAATACGTGGAGGCCTGGTTTCCAACTCCAGTTTGTACTGCTGGGTCAGCTTCTCCAGCTTGGTGCGCAAGTGCAGCTCGCCCAGGGCACGGATCACGGTCTCATTGGTGGCGGGATGGCGTTCCACGCGAAAACACGGGTCCTCCAGTTCCAGTTTATGCAGGACTTCGAACAGGCGCTGCTCGTCGCCTTTCTTCTTCGTCTCCACCGCGAGTCCGTGCATGGGAACGGGAAATTCCAGCGGGAGCAGGTGGATGTGATCCTCGTCGTGCGAGTCGTGCAGTACCGCATCGAACTCGATCTCCTCGACCTTGGAGACCGCGCCGATGTCGCCCGGCACCAGGGCGTCGGTTTCGACGTATTCCTTCCCTTGCAGCAGGTACAGGTGCGCGACCTTGAACGGGCGATTGCCGTCGCCGATGAACAACTGCGAATCGCGCTTTACCGTGCCCTGGTGCACGCGGAATACGCCGAGCTTGCCTACATAGGGGTCGATGATGACCTTGAACACATGGGCGAGCACGTGTCTGGCCGGATCGGGCTCGGCGTGGAATTCTAACGCGTCCGCGCCTTCGCCCTTGAGAAAAGGCGGCGGGTTGCCTTCGGTCGGGTTGGGTGCGAGGCCGGCGAAGATGTCAAGCAATTCGGTCACCCCGGTCCCGGTCCTGGCCGAAACGAAACACACCGGGATCAGGTGGCGCTCGCGCAAGGCCTTCTCGAACGGCGCGTGCAGCTGCTCGGCGCTGATTTCGCCCTGCTCCAGATAGAGCGCCATCAGCGCCTCGTCGACCTCCACCACCTGGTCGACCAGCGCCGCATGCGCCGCCTTGACCGAGGAGAAATCGGACTCGCCCTCGGGGTTGAAGAAACAGTCGACGATGTCCTTGCCCGCATGCGCAGGTAGGTTGATCGGCAGGCATTCCTTGCCGAAGGTACGCTGGACATCGGCGAGCAGCGCGGGCAAATCGACGTTTTCGGCGTCGATCTTGTTGACCACGATCATGCAGCACAGCTTGCGCGCCTGCGCCCACTTCATCATGCGCCGCGTGGCGAGCTCGATGCCGGTTTGGGCGTTGATGACGATGACGGCGGTCTCCACCGCGGCGAGCGCGCCTATCGCCTGGCCGGTGAAATCCGGATAGCCGGGCGTATCGATCAGGTGAATGTGGGTGTCGCGCCAGGCAAAATTGACCAGCGCGGCGCTAAGCGAGTGGCCATAGGATTTTTCCAGGGGATCGTAATCGCAGACGGTATTGCCGCGCTCGACGCTGCCGGGCGCCTTGATCGCGCCCGAGCGCGCGAGCAGCGCTTCGGCCAGGGTGGTCTTGCCGGTCGCGCCATGGCCCACGAGGGCGACAGTACGAATGGATTCGGTCGTGTAGTTCGGCATGGTGCTCCTTGATTACATTGCAACGACGACAGCTTGGACATCCCCTCTTCCAAGGCCGATTTTAGCAGACAGCCTTCATTCCGGGTCGTCCGGCGCGTGGCCGAGATGACCGATTTCGCCCCAGCTTTCCAATTGCCAGGCACCCTGACGATGGCGGAAACGATTGACACCGGTGTTGTGCAGCGGGAAGTCGCGTTGCGCCTCGAGCGGCATTGCCCGCGCGTGGCGGTAGAGCATGGCGAGCACGCCGCCATGAGTGACAGCCGTCAGGGTCAATCCGGCATGGCGCGTTGCGAGCTCGGCGAAACAGGCAACGCAACGCTCGAAGAACTGGCGCATGCTCTCCCCATCTGGGATGGCGTAGTCGGGGTCGCGCCTCGCAAAGCGCGTGTATTCGTCCGGGTAGCGTGCCTGTGCCCCGGCCGGAGTCAGGCCCTGAAAAATACCCATGTTCCGTTCGCGCAATCCCGGTTCCACCAGGATACTGTGACCGGTATGTCTGGCGATGGCCTCCGCAGTCTGCAGTGCCCGGCCTAGGTCGCTGCTCAGGAGCAGATCGAATCGCTCGGCGGTAAACCGAGTTCCGAGCGCGTTTGCCTGCGCCAGGCCTGCCAGGTTGAGCTCGCTATTGAGATGTCCCTGGAAACGGCCCTGGCAATTCCATTCGGTTTCACCATGGCGTATGGCGAGCAGTTGCGTCTCCAGCAGCGACCTCATGGCGATAATACGTCGTTATAAGGCGGCGCAACGGCTTAGCCAGCAATGCAATAAAACCTCCTGTAAAGAGGCGACAAAGTCACGCTACCGCCACTGGAATCTTGAACTCCCTGATGCGTTTTTCCCATTCGGCCGGCCCGGTGTTATGGACCGAGGCACCGCTCGAGTCCACAGCCACGGTGACCGGCATGTCTTTTACCTCGAATTCGTAAATGGCTTCCATGCCCAGGTCGGCGAAAGCAAGCACGCGCGACTTCTTGATCGCCTTCGCGACGAGGTAGGCGGCGCCGCCCACGGCCATGAGGTAGGCGGCCTTGTGTTTGCGGATCGCTTCAATGGCCACGAGGCCGCGCTCGGACTTGCCGATCATGCCGATCAGTCCCGTCTGCGCCAGCATCATTTCGGTGAATTTGTCCATGCGCGTGGCGGTCGTGGGGCCGGCCGGTCCGACTACTTCGCCCTTTACCGGGTCGACCGGACCGACGTAATAGATCACGCGGTTGGTGAAATCCACCGGCAGCTTCTCGCCCCTCGCCAGCATTTCCTGGATGCGCTGGTGCGCCGCGTCGCGTCCGGTCAGCATCTTGCCCGAGAGCAGCAGAATTTCGCCCTGCTTCCAGCTTGCCGCTTCAACTGCGGTAAGCGTGTCGAGATTGACGCGCTTCGCCGCTGCGGCCGGAGCCCAGGTGACCTTGGGCCAGTCATCGAGCGAAGGCGGATCGAGCGAGACCGCACCCGAGCCGTCGAGCACGAAGTGCGCATGGCGCATGGCGGCGCAGTTCGGGATCATCGCGATCGGTTTGTTCGCGGCGTGGGTCGGATAGTCGCTGATCTTGACATCGAGCACCGTCGACAGGCCGCCGAGCCCCTGCGCGCCGATACCGAGCGCGTTGATCTTGCCGTAGAGTTCGATACGCAGTTCTTCGATCTTGTTTGTCGGGCCGCGCGCGAGCAGTTCGTGCATGTCGAGCGGCGCCATCAGCGCTTCCTTCGCCAGCATCATCGCCTTCTCGGCGGTGCCGCCGACGCCGATGCCGAGCATCCCCGGCGGGCACCAGCCCGCGCCCATGGTCGGCACGGTCTTCAGCACCCAATCCACCACCGAATCGGAAGGGTTGAGCATGGCGAACTTCGATTTCGCCTCCGAGCCGCCGCCCTTGGCCGCGACGGTGACCTCGACTTTATTGCCGGTGACCACTTCCATGTGCACCACGGCCGGCGTGTTGTCCTTGGTGTTCTTGCGCGCGAACATCGGATCGGCGAGCACCGACATGCGCAGCGTATTGTCCGGATGCGTGTAGGCGCGGCGCACGCCCTCGTTGACCGCATCGGTGATCGAACCCTTGAAGCCCTCCCAGCGCACATCCATGCCGATCTTCAGGTACACGTTGACGATGCCGGTATCCTGACACAAGGGGCGGTGCCCTTCGGCGCACATGCGCGAGTTCGTCAGAATTTGCGCGATCGCGTCCTTGGCCGCCGGCGACTGCTCGCGCTCGTAGGCGCGTGCAAGGTGGTCGATATAGTCCTTCGGATGATAGTAGCTGATGAACTGCAGCGCATCGGCAATGCTTTGGATCAAGTCTTCCTGTTTGATGGATGTCATGTCGGTCTCGCTAGATAGGAGTGGCTATTCGGATTGCGATGGCAATGCGCGCCGCTGGTGCCGGTGTGGCGAACCGCTCGCCGGGCCGGGGACCGTGCGGCTGTAGATCGCCCGATCTGCATTCGCCAAATATTACCACCTTTGGCGAGCACGAAAACGCAGGCGCCGTGGCGGTTTGCGTTAGATCAAACGGTGCGTGCGAGGCGTCTCCGCGAAGCCTGCCACGGGGCTGCGGTTTCGACCCTACCGGTGCGTTCGCGCTGGCCGACCTGAGCGGCGCGAGAATCCGCTGTTACTCAATGTTAAACTTAGCAGACAGTTGGCGGCAACGACGTTCAAACAGGAGCAAATCAAATGGCAAAAACAGACTCAACCCAACTAACTGAAGCGCAGTTGGCCGTTCACTGGAAGGAAGAGGCTTATTACTATCCCCCGGCTAGCTTTATTGCGCAGGCAAACATGACGGACAAGGACATTATGGAGAGGTTCTCGGAAAAGAACTTCCCCGAGTGCTACAAGGAATATGCCGACCTCCTGACTTGGTATAAGTATTGGGAAAAGACCCTGGACACCTCCAATCCTCCTTTCTGGAAATGGTTCGTTGGAGGCGAGTTGAACGCTTGCTACAACTGCGTGGATCGGCATTTGCTGAAGAACAGAAACAAGACCGCCATTCATTTCGTTCCCGAATCCGAGAACGAGCCCATCGAGCACATAACCTATCAGGAGCTTTGGGTGCGCGTGAACGAATTCGCCGCGCTGCTTCGCGACTTCTGCGGATTGAAGCGCGGCGACCGTGTAACGCTGCACCTGCCCATGACCGAGGAGCTGCCGATTACCATGCTCGCGTGCGCGCGCCTGGGCATCATTCACTCGCAGGTCTTTAGCGGGTTCTCGGGCCAGGCGTGCGGGGAGCGGATAGCGGATTCGAAGAGCCGCGTACTCATTACCATGGATGCCTATTACCGCGCCGGCAAACTGCTCGACCATAAACAGGCGGCGGACATCGCTGCGGACAAGGCCAAAGAAGAAAAGGTCAAGGTGGAGAAGATCCTGGTCTGGCAAAGGCATCAGGGGAAGTACTCTGCCCAAACCCCGCTGGTGCGGGGTCGCGATTTTGTCGTGAACGATATCCTTCCACAGTACCGCGGCCGCCGCGTCGAGCCCGAGCGAATGCTGGCCACGGATCCTCTGTTTCTCATGTACACCAGCGGCAGCACGGGACGGCCGAAGGCCTGTCAGCACAGTACCGGCGGCTATCTTGCTTATGTTGCGGGCACTTCAAAGTATATCCAGGACATCCATCCAGAGGATGTGTACTGGTGCATGGCCGACATCGGCTGGATTACCGGCCACTCCTACATCGTTTATGGCCCGCTTGCGCTCGGCGCGTCGTCGGTCGTTTATGAAGGCGTTCCCACCCATCCGGATGCGGGGCGGCCGTGGCGTATCGCCGAGGAGCTGGGCGTCAACATTTTCCACACTTCTCCGACTGCTATCCGCGCCCTGCGCCGCGCGGGGGAAGACACCCCCACCAAGTACAATTACCACTTCAAGCACATGACCACAGTCGGCGAGCCGATCGAGCCGGAGGTCTGGCGCTGGTACTACGATGTAGTCGGAAAGAAGGAGGCGGTCGTCGTCGATACGTGGTGGCAAACGGAAAACGGCGGTTTCCTGTGCAGCACCGTCCCCGCTCTCGCACCCATGAAGCCCGGCAGCGCCGGGCCTGGCCTACCCGGCATCTATCCCATCGTTTACGATGACGACGGCAAGGAGCTTGCGGCGGGAGCCGGAAAGGCGGGGAATATCTGCATCCGCAACCCGTGGCCCGGCCTCATGCAAACGATTTGGGGCGACCCTGAGCGAATGACAAGGCAGTACTTCGAGCGCTACTGCAAGGACAAGAACAGCAAGGACTGGCGCGACTGGCCGTACGTCGCTGGAGATGGAGCGGTCTATGCGGCCGACGGCTATTTCCGCATCCTCGGGCGCATTGACGATGTCATCAATGTGGCGGGCCACCGGCTTGGGACCAAGGAGATCGAGAGCGCCGCCCTCACCGTGCCCGAAGTGGCGGAGGCGGCCGTAGTGCCTGTTCCCGACGAACTCAAGGGCCGTGTCCCCGATCTGTACGTTTCCCTGAAGCCGGGCTTCGAGGCGAGTCCGGAGTTGAGCGCGAAGATCGCGGCCGCCATTGCCGAGCACATCGGCCCCATCGCCAAACCAAAGCATGTCTGGATCGTTCCAGATATGCCGAAGACCCGTTCGGGCAAGATCATGCGCCGGATCCTGGCAGCCGTCTCCACCAAGGGCGACACCGGGGACATCACCACTCTCGCCAACCCCGACGTGGTCGAAATCATTCGCTCCACCGTGCGGAAGGAGGACTGAGTCTTCCTGCAGCTCGGTATGAGCGCCAGGTTCGAAAGGGGGGGGCACAGGCTCCCGCTTTTTTTCCCGGCCGGAAGGACGACGCGCTGAGCGCGGAAAAGCAGACGCAGTGGAATCCAGGAAGGTGTTTTTCCATTGCGTTACAGGGGAGTTCTGGCGTAAGCTGCGCACCTTCGCCAAGAGCCCGGATCCGGCAGCCACTGCGGACTCGACGATCAGCAGGAGAGGTGGCCGAGCGGTTGAAGGCGCACGCCTGGAAAGCGTGTATACGGGTTAAACCGTATCGCGGGTTCGAATCCCGCTCTCTCCGCCAGAAGCACAGCAACATTCAGCCGCTCTATAGCGGCGCCCGCCTCCCGGATGCTTTTTTCAGCGATGCACTCAAGAGATAGTCCTCCAGCTCAAGGTTGGTCGCATCCTCGCCGATGTAAGCTGCCACATGATTTGCGACTTTCTGCCACTTGATTTGAGACTGGCTAAAACGGCCTGGAAACGCCCCTTTTGCGGCCTTTTTTGCGTCGCCCATCTGCTTGCGTCGGTCCAG
>SCTX01000148.1 GCA_004298385.1 Betaproteobacteria bacterium
CGCTTGCCGATATCGGGGCCCGGCAAGAGGGTGCCGTAGAGCAGGGTCTTGATGCCGTAATGCTCCAGCACCGACGTGCGCGAGACTTTCTTCATGAAGCCGGGGCGGAACGCGCGCGTGATCGCGCGCCCGGTGTGGTCCGGCCCGAGACTGAACAGAAAGCTTGCGCCGGCCTGGTGCCGTTGCAGCGCTTCGATCAGCCGCGGCACGCCTTCGCGCGTGCCGCGATAGGTGTCGACGTCGATTTTGAGCGCGAGTTTCATGGAGTAGGTGTCTATGTGCGACGATCTTGGATAAAACTGCCCATCGTCACGATTTTATCCATAACCCTATTTTCTGAACGGATGTGCTTTTCATCCGTTCAGAAAATAGGGTTGGCGCGCGGAGCGCGCAATGGCTGCTAACCGACTTCGGCGGACATCGGACGATATTTCGAGCTGTGGCGCTTGAGCTTGCGCGGACGGCGGCCCGTCCGCGCAGATCGTCGATTGCGCACGGATGAAAAGCGTATCCGTGCGCAATCGACGATCTTGGAGAAAGGCAACCCCAAACCGCCCTTGCTCTTCTCCGTATTGAAGACACGGGTGGCGCGCGCAGCGCGCAACTCCACTCGATTCGCTCGGCTGGTTTCAATCTACGAGATGGCGTGCTTCGGCGACGTGGCCGCGATAGAAATCGAAAATGTGCTTCAGCGCCTGTCGCATGCCGACCTTGGGCCGCCAGGCGAGGTCCTTGGAGGTGTTGGTGATTTTGGGCACGCGGTTCTGCACGTCCTGGTAGCCCTTGCCGTAATACTGTGCCGAGCTGGTCCTGATAAGTTTCACCTTCTTCGCATTGCTGCTGTATTCCGGGTATTCGAGCGCCAGCGCCAGCATCATTTCGGCGAGTTCCCTGACCGAGTAGTTGTTTTTCGGATTGCCGATGTTGTAAATCTGGCCGCTCGCGACCCCGGCCTGGTTGTCGATGATTTTCAGCAACGCGTTGATGCCGTCGTCGATGTAGGTGAAGGCGCGTTTCTGGCTGCCGCCGTCCACCAGCTTGATGTTTTCGCCGCGCACGATATGGCCGAGGAACTGGGTGATTACGCGCGAACTGCCTTCCTTGGGGGTGTTGATCGAGTCCAGTCCCGCCCCAATCCAATTGAACGGCCGGAACAGGGTGTAGTCCAGGCCTTGCTCCATGCCGTAGGCGTGGATTACCCGGTCCATTAACTGCTTGGCGCAGGCATAGATCCAGCGCGGCTTGTTGATCGGACCCAGCACCAGCTCGGAGGACTCCGGGTCGAATTCGCCGTCGCGGCACATGCCGTAGACTTCGGAAGTCGAAGGAAACACGACGCGCTTCTTGAACTTGACCGCGGAGCGGATGATGGGCAGGTTCGCTTCGAAGTCGAGTTCGAACACGCGCAATGGCTCCTTCACGTAGGTCGCCGGCGTGGCGATCGCCACCAGCGGCAGCACGGTGTCGCATTTGCGCACGTGGTATTCGATCCATTCCTTGTTGATGGTGATGTCGCCCTCGAAAAAATGGAAGCGCTTCTCCTGGAGAAGGTCGGAGATGCGTTCGGTCTGCATGTCCATGCCGTAGACTTCCCAGTCGGTCTTGGCGATGATGCGCTTGGACAGGTGGTGGCCGATGAAGCCGTTGACGCCGAGTATCAGGATTTTTTTCATTTGATCACGCAAAGGTAATTTTTTCCTCGGCAAACACCGCCGGGTCGAGCGGGCGGCCTTCGGCGTCGAGTTCCAGTACGCGCAGCACGCCGCCGTCGCCGCAATCGGCGAAGAACGCGCCCGCCTCGAAATATAACCCAGGTGCGCCGCTCCGCGGGCGCCTATTTGGCTCCAGGCGGGTGCGCAGGATGCGCAGGGTCGCGCCGCCGAGCTGTGTAAACGCGCCGGGATAGGGCGGGGCGACGCCACGAACGAGGTTATGCACTTCCGCGGCGCTCTTCGCCCAGTCGATGCGGCCGTCTTCCGGCTTGCGCCCGCCGAAATAGCTGCCCCGGCCGAGATCCTGCGGCGTAATCTGCGCCGTGCCGGCGATCAGCCGCGGCAGGGCGCGCGCGAGCACGCGTTCCGCCGCCGCGGTGACCTTGGCGAACACCTCCGCCGCGGTTTCGTCGGGGCCGATCGGCACCGCTTCCTGATCGACAATGCCGCCCGCGTCGGCCTTCGCCACCATCTGGTGCAGTGTGGCGCCGGTTTCGCGCTCGCCATTGATCACGGCCCAGTTGACCGGCACGCGCCCGCGGTACTTCGGCAGCAGCGAGCCGTGCATGTTGTAGGCGCCGCGCCGGGGCAGGGCGAGCAGTTCCGGCCCGAGCATGTTGCGGTAGTAGAACGAGAACAGGAAATCGGGCGCGAGCGCGCGGATTTGCGCGACCACTGCCGGGTCGTTCGGGTCCTCGGCTGTGATCACCGGCAGCGCGCGCGCGCGCGCCAGTTTTTCCACGCTGTCGAACCAGATGTTTTCGGAGGCGCGGTCCCGGTGCGTCACCACCAGAGCCACTTGCACGCCCTGCTCGAGCAGCACCGACAGGCAGCGCACGCCGACGTTGTGATAGGCGAAGACGACGGCGCTGGTCATGAATGCGGGAGCGCGCGTGCGCAGGACGATGCAGCGATGCCCAAGCTCACGCCTTGCTGTCGCTCCGCTCGGCTGTGGCCGGTCCGGTGCGCAGCAGTGCCGCGCCCGGCTCGCGCTGTTCCAGCACCGCCTGGATCAGGTAGCGCGGACGCTGGCGCACCTGCTGGGCCACGCGCCCGAGGTATTCGCCGAGCAGGCCGATGCCGAACAAAGCGATGCCGAGCAGGAAAAAGACGATGCCGAACAGCGTGAACACGCCTTCGGCTTCCGGTCCGATCAGCAGCCGGCGCACCGCCAGGTAGCCGACGAACACGATCGACAGCAGCGAAATCAGCATCCCGGCAAGCGAATACATCTGCAGCGGCACCAGTGAAAAGGCGGTCACCAGGTCGAAGTTGAGCCGAATCAGCTGATATAGCGAATACTTGGATTCGCCCGCGGCGCGCTCCTCGTGTTCGACCTCGATTTCCGCCGGGTGCTGGGCGAAGGTGTAGGCGAGCGCGGGAATGAAGGTGCTGATCTCGCGGCAACTGTTGATCGCGTCGACGATTTCCCGGCTGTAGGCGCGCAGCATGCAGCCCTGGTCGGTCATGCGTATGCGCGTGATGCGTTCGCGCACCAGATTCATGGTTTTGCTCGCGATGCCGCGAAACACGCTGTCGCGGCGCCTGCGGCGGATGCTGCCGATGTAGTCGTGGCCTTCGTCCATTTTGGCGATCAGCCGGCCGATTTCCTCTGGCGGGTTCTGCAGGTCGGCATCCAGCGTGACGATGCGCCGTCCGCGCACCTGTTCGAAGCCCGCCATGATCGCCATGTGCTGGCCGAAATTGCCGTTGAACAGAATCACCCGGGTGACGTCGGGCCGCCGCTGGAATTGTTCGCGCAGCAGGGCGGCGGAGCCATCGCGGCTGCCGTCGTTGACGAACACGATCTCGTAGGGAATGTGCAAAGCGTCCAGCGCGGGGTACAGGCGCGCGAACAGCGTTGCGAGGCACTGCTCCTCGTTGTAGACCGGAATCACCACCGACAGGTCGATGTTCATTGCGCTGCGCCCCGGATGATTGCCGCGACCGCCGTGCACACGCGGTCGACATCGCCATCGGCCATGCCCGGGAACAGCGGCAGCGTCACCATGGCGCTGCCGATGCGTTCGGCATGGGGAAAATCGCCCGGATTGTAGCCGAGTTTGCGGTACAGCCGGAACAGATGCATCGCCGGGTAATGCACCCCCACGCCGATGCCGCGCTGGTGCATCGCCTGGATGAATTCGCCGCGGTCGATGCGCATGCACTCGAGCGGCAGTAACACCTGAAACATATGCCAGTTGCTGTTCGCATAATCGGCGAGCGGCAGCACGCAGCCCGTATCGGCGTCGAAGCGCTCGAAATAACGCCGCGCGAGCACGCGGCGCCTGGCGTTGAACGCTTCCAGGTGCTTCAACTGGCCGAGGCCGATGCGTGCCGCAATATCGGTGAGATTGTGCTTGCCGCCGGCAACCTCGACTTCCTGATTGCCGTCGGGGAGGCGCACCACGCCTTGCAGGCGCAGCCGCGTGCAAAGATCCGTTTCGGCGGCGTCGCTGAGCACCAGGCAGCCGCCTTCGCCGGTGGTCATGTTCTTGTTGGCGTGAAAGCTGATCGCCGTGAGATCGCCGAAGCTGCCGATGCGTTTTCCGCGCCAGCTGGCCCCCATGCTTTGCGCCGCATCCTCGATTACGCGCAGGCCGCGGCGCCGCGCGATGTCGTAGAGCCGGTCGCGATCCACCGGCAGCCCCGCCATGTCCACGGGCAGCAGCGCACGCGTCTTCGGCGTGATCGCGGCCTCGATGCGCTCGAGGTCGATGTTGCGCGTCGCCGCATCGACATCCACGAACACCGGCCTCGCGCCGGCGCGCAGGATCACATTGGCCGTGGCCACCCAGGACAGCGGCGTGGTGATGACTTCGTCGCCGGGCTGCACGCCGGCGACGCCGAGCGCGATTTCCAGCGCTCCGGTGCCGGAACTCATGGCGCGCACCGCCCGGCCGCCAAAATACTGGGACAGTTCCTGCTCCAGTTGTTTCACGCAGGGGCCGCTGGTGATCCAGCCGGAGCGCAGCACCTCGGCCACGCCTGCGATGGTTTCCTCGTCGATCGAGGGGCGGGTGAACGGGAGATAGTCCATCAGGAGCGCGCGACAATATACACGCCGATGATAATGACGCCGATGCCGGCGAGGCGCGTCATGCTGACGGCCTCTCCGAACAGGTACCAGGCCGCCACGGCGTTGAGCACGTAGCCGATGGAGAGCATCGGATAGGCGATCGACACTTCGACGCGCGACAGGCCGATGATCCACACCACCAGGCTGATCACGTAACAGATCACGCCGCCCAGGATATGCGGTTCGAACGCCAGCTTCATTCCGACCGGGACGATGTTGCCTGCGCTGAACTCGAAGTGCCCGACCGCGTTGGTGCCCGCTTTGAGCAGCAGCTGCGCCACGGCATTGAGGAACACGCCGAGCATGAGGTAGCTGAAGCTGACCAGGTTCATGGACGGGCCGCCTGGTGCCTGGCGACGATGATGCGGCGCGTGTCGCGGGCAATGAGCCGCATCGGCAGGCCTTTGGCGCTGAACATCGCGTACGCGTCCGGCGACATCAGGGCGAGCGCTTCGCGATCGGCGTTCCAGCGCTCCTCGAAGCGGGCGAAATCGGCGATGTATTTCCGCGGCTCCTGCTCGATGCCGAAGCCGAGCTCGTCCTTGTATGCCACCATGGTGGTGCTGCGCTGCAGGTAGAACTGCAGCGACTGGTCGTACATGTTGACGCTGTAAAAAGGCATGGCCGGTTTCAACTCAGGCTTGATTTTCTGGGCCACATAATACGCGGAATTGGCCGTGGACAGGCTTTCGTGGCCGCTTAGCGCGAGCTGCGCAAAGATGAGGCCGGTCGCGGCCAGCAACGCCAGCGCCGCGGCGCTGCGGCCGCGCCAGGCGAGCCAGGCGCAGGCTGCGGCGCCGGCGATTGCGACGAGCGCCGCCGCGATCAGCCATACGGCGTAATCCTGGAAAAGTTCGACGGGCACTTCGCGGCTGGCGTAGCGCTCGATGCCGGGCAGCAGCGCAAGCAAGACGATGCCGGCAAGCGCGGCGGGCAGCGTCTGCCATGCGAGCGCGCGTGCGCCGAGCTCGGCCAAGCGTGCGCCGGTGAGCAGGGCGAGTGCCGGGAACATCGGTAGGATGTAGGACACCAGCTTCGAGCTGGAAGCGGAAAAGAACACGAACACCACGGCCGCCCACAGAAGCAGAAAGCGCCGCGGCTGGAAGATCCTTTGCGGCTCGCGCTTCCACGCGCGCGCCAGCGCGTCGACCAGGGTGACGGTCCAGGGCAGCATGCCGACAAGCAGCACCGGAATGAAGTAATACGCTGCCTGATAGCGGCCGTGCGCTTTGGTCAGGAAACGTTCGAAATGCTCGTGGATGAAAAAGAAACGCGCGAATTCCGGATTGGCCAGCGACACCGCGACGAACCAGGGCACGGTGATGAGCAAGAACAGCGAAAGCCCGGACACAAGGTGCAGGCGGCGGACTACGCGCCAGTCGCGTTCGATTACGATATATAAGACCAGCGCTGCGCCGGGCAGGACTAGGCCGATCAGTCCCTTGGACAGAACCGCCAGGGCGACGGCCGCCCACGCGGCGAGCATCCAGCGGCGGCGCGCGTGCGCGTCAGTCGCCTCCGATTGAGCCAGGCAGAAGCAGCAGACTGCCGCGGACAACAGGAAACTGACCCCCATGTCGAGGGTATTGACATGGCCGATCAGCACGTAGAGAAGGCTGGAACCCAATACCAGAGCGGCGTTCCAGCCGGTTTCCTCGCCGAACAGGCGGCGCCCGGCGTAGCAGGTCAGAAGCACGCCGAAGAAGCCGGTGAGCGCGCTCCACAGTCTGGCGGTCCATTGATGTTCGCCGAACAGGGTGTAGGCCGCCGCCGTCGCCCAGTATTGCAGCGCGGGTTTTTCGAAATACTTGATGTCGTTCAGGCGCGGCGTGATCCAGTCGCCGCTTGCCACCATTTCCCGCGGGATCTCGGCGTAGCGTCCTTCGTCCGGGTTGACCAGCTTGCGGTATTCGAGATTGGAGAACCAGATGAGGCCGAAGACGACCAGCAAGATGACTTGCAGGCGCCGGGTCATGCTGCTGGTCTCGTGAATATCAATGGAACAGCAGCGCCGCGGCGACCTTGCGTTCTTCGGCCGCGAGGATGTTGTAGGTGCGGCAGGCGGCACGGATGTCCATGACCTCGAGGCCGATGCGCGCCTCGATCAGCGCGCGGGTGAGTTCCGGCCGCGGAAAGCGCAAGCGCTCGCCGGTGCCGAGCAGCACGATTTCCGGCCTGAGCTCGGCGAGCAGGGCGAAGTCCCCGGCGTCGATCTCATCGAAGCTGGTAGCCGGCCAGTCGGTCACCAGCCGGTCGCGCAGCACCACCAGGTTCCGTTCGTGGCGCCGCTGGTTGACCATTACATAGCCTTCGCCGTAACCGGTGAACAGGTTGATGCCGGAAATGCTCGAAAGATGGAGCTTCAAGGACGTCCCCAATTAGGCTAAAATTATAAACTTTTTCAGCACTTACCGCGACTTTGCACTGCACCATATGAGACAGTTCGCCCGCATCGACCGCCTGCCGCCCTACGTCTTCAACATCACCAACGAGTTGAAGATGGCCGCCCGCCACGCGGGCGAGGACATCATCGACATGAGCATGGGTAACCCGGACGGGCCTACGCCCAAGCACATCGTGGACAAACTGGTGGAGGCAGCGCAGCGCCCCGACACCCACGGCTATTCGGTGTCCAAGGGCATACCGCGCCTGCGCCGCGCCATCACCGCGTGGTACCAGCGGCGCTATGGCGTGGAGTTCGACCCGGACACGGAAGCCATCGTCACCATCGGTTCGAAGGAGGGCCTGGCGCACCTGATGCTCGCCACGCTGGATCGCGGCGACACCGTGCTGGTGCCCAATCCGAGCTACCCCATCCATATCTATGGCGCCATCATCGCCGGGGCCGACATCCGTTCGGTGCGCATGACCCCGGGCGTCGATTTCTTCGCCGAAGCGGAGCGCGCGATCCGCGAACTGATTCCGAAGCCGAAAATGCTGGTGATCGGCTTCCCCTCTAACCCGACGGCGATGTGCGTCGAGCTGGAATTCTTCGAACGCGTGATCGCGCTCGCCAAGGCGCACGACATCCTGGTGGTGCACGACCTCGCCTACGCCGACATCACCTTCGACGGCTGGAAGGCGCCTTCGATCATGCAAGTGCCGGGCGCGCGCGACGTGGCGGTGGAGTTCTTCACCATGTCGAAGAGCTACAACATGGCCGGGTGGCGCGTGGGTTTCATGGTCGGGAACAAGGAACTGGTGCACGCGCTCGCGCGCATCAAGAGCTATCATGACTACGGCACGTTCGCCCCGATCCAGGTGGCCTCCATCGTTGCGCTCGAAGGGCGGCAGGATTGCGTCGAGGAAATCCGCCTCAAGTACCAGAAGCGGCGCGATGTCATGGTGAAGGGCATGCACGAGTTGGGCTGGATGGTCGAGAATCCCAAGGCTTCGATGTACATCTGGGCCAAAATTCCGCGACACTACAGCGGCATGGGCTCGCTCGAATTCGCGAAGAAGATTCTCACCGAGGCCAAGGTGGCGGTGTCGCCGGGCATCGGCTTCGGCGACTACGGCGACGACCATGTGCGCATCGCGCTGATCGAGAACGAGGCGCGCTCGCGACAGGCGCTGCGCGGCATCAAGGAAATGTTCAGGAAGGACGGGCTCGTCGCGCAGCCGGCGGCCGCGTAGAGCGCAACCCGGAACCCCGGAATCATGCTCAAACCGATCAGGAAGTCATCCAAGCTCGCCGACGTGTGCTACGACATCCGCGGCCCGGTGCTCGCGCGCGCGCGGCAGATGGAGGAGGAAGGACACCGCATCTTCAGGCTGAACATCGGCAACCTCGCGCCGTTCGGTTTCGATGCGCCCGAGGAGATGCGCCATGACGTGATCGTCAACCTGTCGAACGCCTCCGGTTACACCGATTCCCTCGGGCTGTTCGCGGCGCGCAAGGCCATCATGCATTACACGCAGGAGAAGAACATCGCCGGCGTGCAGCTGGACGACATCATCATCGGCAACGGCGTCTCGGAGATGATCGTCATGTCCATGCAGGGGCTGCTCGAAGACGGCGACGAAGTGCTGGTTCCCGCTCCGGACTATCCTCTGTGGACGGCGGCGGTGCGGCTGGCGGGCGGCACGCCGCGCCACTACCTGTGCGACGAGGGCAACGGCTGGCTGCCCGACCTCGCCGACATCCGCTCCAAGATCAGCGGGCGCACCCGCGCCATCGTCGTGATCAACCCGAACAATCCGACCGGCGCCCTCTACCCGGATGACCTGCTGCGCGAGCTCGTGGCAATCGCGAGGCGCAACCAGCTCATCGTCTATGCCGACGAGGTCTACGACAAGACTCTCTACGACGGGGCGGCGCACACCTCGATCGCGTCGCTCGCGGACGACCTGCTGTTCGTCACCTTCAACGGGCTGTCGAAGAATTACCGCGCCTGCGGCTACCGCACCGGGTGGCTGGTGGTATCCGGAGAAAAGCACCACGCGCAGGACTACATCGAAGGCTTGAACATCCTCGCCTCGATGCGCCTTTGCGCCAACGTGCCCGGGCAATACGCCGTGCAGACCGCGCTGGGCGGCTACCAGAGCATCAAGGATCTGGTCGCGCCCGCCGGGCGGCTTTGCCGCCAGCGCGACCTCGCCTGGAAGCTGATCACCGAAATTCCCGGGGTCTCCTGCGTGAAGCCCAAGGCGGCCCTGTATCTGTTTCCGCGCCTGGACCCGAAGATGTATCCGATCAAGAACGACCAGGACTTCGTGCTCGAACTGCTGGAGGAGGAGAAGGTGCTCGTGGTGCAGGGCAGCGGCTTCAACTGGCCGCAGCCGGACCACTTCCGCCTGGTGTTCCTGCCCAACAGCGACGACCTCGCCGAGGCGATCGGACGCATTGCGCGATTCCTCGGAGGCTACCGGAGAAGGCATCAATGAAACCCATCAGCGTCGGACTGCTCGGCATCGGCACCGTGGGCGGCGGAACCTGGAACGTGCTCGCGCGCAACCGGGAAGAGATCACCCGCCGCGCCGGGCGCGGCATCGAAATCACGGTCGTCGCGGACAAGGACACGGAGCGGGCCAAGCAGATCACCGGCGGCAAGGCGAGAGTGACCGCCGACGCCTTCGAGGTCGTGCGCGACCCGGGCGTGGACATCGTCATCGAGCTGATCGGGGGCTACGGGGTCGCCAAGGACCTGGTGCTCGCCGCCATCGAGAACGACAAGCACGTAGTCACGGCCAACAAAGCGCTGCTCGCGCTGCACGGCAACGAAATCTTCACGGCGGCGCAAAAGAAGGGCGTCATGGTGGCGTTCGAGGCCGCCGTCGCAGGCGGCATTCCCATCATCAAGGCGCTGCGCGAAGGGCTCACGGCCAACCGCATCGAATGGATCGCCGGCATCATCAACGGCACGTCGAACTTCATCCTGTCGGAGATGCGCGACAAGGGCCTCGCCTTCGACGTGGTGCTGAAGGAGGCGCAGCGCCTGGGCTATGCCGAGGCCGATCCGACGTTCGACATCGAAGGCATCGACGCCGCGCACAAGCTCACCATCATGTCGGCGATCGCCTTCGGCATCCCGATGCAGTTCGCCAAGGCCTATACCGAGGGCATTTCCAGCCTCACCCGGGAAGACATCCGCTACGCCGAGCAGCTCGGCTACCGCATCAAGCTGCTCGGCATCACGCGCAGGACGCCCGAAGGCATCGAGCTGCGCGTGCACCCGACCCTAATCCCGGCGCGGCGCCTGATCGCCAACGTCGAGGGGGTCATGAACGCGATCCTGGTAAAGGGCGACGCCGTGGGCGCCACGCTGTACTACGGCGCCGGGGCCGGCGCGGAGCCGACCGCCAGTTCCGTGGTGGCGGACCTGGTTGACGTGACGCGCATGCATACCGCCGACCCCGAGCACCGCGTGCCGCATCTCGCGTTCCAGCCCGACCAGTTGTCCGACGCCGCCATCCTGCCCATGGAGGAAGTGGTCACGTCCTATTATCTGCGCATGCGCGTGGTCGACCGGCCCGGCGTGCTGGCCGACATTACCCGCATCCTGGCCGACCACGGTATTTCCATCGACGCCATGGTGCAGAAAGAGCCTTCCGAGGGCGAGGAGCAGGTGGACATCATCATGCTCACGCACGAGACGCGCGAGAAGCATATCAACGCCGCCATCGCCGCGATCGAGAACCTGCAGGTGGTGTCGGGCAAGGTTACCCGCATCCGACTAGAGGAACTCGGGAAACACTAGCCGGATGCGTTACGTTTCGACGCGCGGCGGCATGGCGCCGCAGACCTTCACCCAGATCCTGCTCGGCGGCCTGTGCCCGGACGGCGGTCTGGCGATGCCGGAGAGCTACCCGCGCGTCGGCGCGGCCGAACTCGCCGCCTGGCGCAGTCTGTCCTATGCGGAACTGGCGTTCGAGGTGCTGCGCAAGTTCTGCGACGACATTGCGGCAGCCGATCTGAAGGCCTTGTGCGCGAAGACCTACACCAGGGCTGTTTTTCGCACCGAGGCCATCACCCCGGTCAAGACCCTGGAGCCGGGCCTGCACATCCTCGAACTATCCAACGGGCCGACGCTGGCGTTCAAGGACATGGCGATGCAGTTGCTCGGCAATCTGTTCGAGTACGTGCTCGAAAAGCGCGGTGACAGCATCAACATCCTCGGCGCGACTTCGGGCGATACCGGCTCCTCGGCCGAATACGCGCTGCGGGGAAAGCGCGGCGTGAACGTGTTCATGCTATCGCCGCAGGACAAGATGAGCCCGTTCCAGACGGCGCAGATGTTCTCGCTGCAGGACGCGAACATATTCAACATCGCCGTGCGCGGCGTGTTCGACGACTGCCAGGACATCGTCAAGGCGGTGAACAACGACGCCGCGTTCAAGGCGCGCCAACGCATCGGCGCGGTCAACTCGATCAACTGGGCGCGGGTCGCGGCGCAAATCGTGTATTACTTCCGCGGCTACTTCGCCGTGACCAAATCGAACGACGAACAGGCCGCGTTCGCCGTGCCCTCTGGGAATTTCGGCAACATTTGCGCCGGCCACATCGCGCGCATGATGGGCCTGCCGGTCGCACGGCTGATCCTCGCCACCAACGAGAACGACGTACTCGACGAATTCTTTCGCAGCGGCCGCTACCGCGTGCGTCCTTCGAGCCAGGTCGCGCAGACCTCCAGCCCGTCCATGGATATTTCCAAGGCGTCCAATTTCGAGCGTTTCGTCTACGATTTGGTCGGGGGCGATACGGCGGTGGTGAAACAGCTATGGAGCAAGGTCGACACGGGCGGAGAGTTCAATCTCGCCGGAACGCCGTACTTCGCGAATGTAAAGGAATACGGTTTCGTATCGGGCTCCAGCACTCACGCCGATAGGCTCGCGACTATCCGCCGCGTGTACAAGGATTACGGCGTGATGATCGACACCCATACCGCGGACGGGGTCAAGGTCGGGCTGGAACACCGGCAGCCGGGCATTCCGCTGGTCTGCATGGAGACGGCGCTGCCGGTGAAATTCGCGGCAACGATCCGCGAAGCGCTGGGGCGCGACCCAGACTATCCGCCGGGCTGCGAGAACTTGGAGTCGCTACCGCAGCGCTTCGAGGTGATGGATGCGGATGCGGGTGCGGTCAAGGACTATATTGCGCGGCAGACCGGACTGTAGGCCGGGCATCATGGGCCGTCCTGGCCCGCTCTGTATTGGTCCAACGGAATCTAAATGGACTAGGCCAAACGTCGCATACTGCCCGGAAAGCCGCGCCAGTGCTTGCGCTCCGGGCTTTCCCCGTCTGTTGTCGTATTTGGTTGTCTTGCATCAATGGACTAAGAGCATCGCTCGCGAAGGTCTGGGCCAGTACCAAGTTATTCGGCGATTTGTTCGTCGGGAAAGATGAATGCACGGCTCATTCCCTTTTTGATCAAATACTCTCTTGTTGTCGCTTCGCTGCCAGCAGGTAAGATGAGTTTAAGCACGATAGTTTCGTCTTCCAGTTCTGTTTCTCGCAATTTCCAGATCGTTTCTAAGTCATAACGAAGATCCATCTGTGCAAAGTATACAGCTTGTTGATTCTTTGGTCGCGGATTGAAGATTTGTCGGGGCGGACAAAACAAAAGGGGCGCGCCTAGCGGAATGCCCGCGTTACCAATATCTCTCATCTTGTTAAGAATCTGTGCCACGGGAATAACTTGCAGGGTCTTACCTGTAGCCGCCGCGTCGCAAAAATAAATCGCTCCTTCGCCGGCCCTATTTTCATTCGCAAAGTACAGGGCGACATCGGCCGATTGCGTCCAATCAAGCAGATTTGTTCCCTTCAAGAAAAAACCATCTTCAGCGGGATACTGTTGAAGCCTCTTCATCCATTCAAACCAAGGGTCCAGGCCGTGTTCGCGAGCAGCCGCTTCGAGTTCGCCTGACGGGTGCGTTAAGACGCCAAACTTCAGGAGGTAGAGATTCAGGAGGGCCAGATGGCATTCGGCAGACTCAACAATCCGTCTGGAAAGTTTTTCGTCGGCCCGCACTCCAAAAAGCGTCGACTTAAAGGAACGTGCGAAGGTTGAATCGAGCGACCACTGTCTCTTGCTATGGCCACGAAAAAGTGCAAGAGCTTTTGCCTCATGACTTGACTTCACAAGGTGATGAAGCTCTTGGAGAAAACTTTCAAAGGACTTCGGAATCCACTCTCTCGTCTGTGGGTGGATGATGGTAGTCGCGAGGTAGGGGCCAAGACCCTTCATGAACCTGATGCCTTCATCGACGCATAACGTCGCCACTAAGCTACCAGCGGACAGCAAGCGAAGGGGCGCTGTTGGTCCGCGTGCATCGTATCGTCACGCATTTTCTTCAGGTTGAGAGTAGATCCATGTTCGCGACAAAACCTTTTTTGATTAATGGCATGTCTGTTTGATCGGTGACTTGGAGGATTTCTAGTGTAATCGCATGCTCGTTGCCATCGGAAAGGATATCCATCAATTCAGCATATACCTTGGAGTTACGTTCCACATATCCATAAAGTGATTGACCGTCTTCAGTGCGAAGACTAACTGACTGAAAGCGACGTTCTTGGCCAGCGAAATCAAAATTGTAGTAAGTCGCAAGTTCAGCCTCGACGCGTGCCAGCACTGGTTCGGCTGAGCCCAACGCGAGGTATGTCTTCATGGGGACACTCCAAAGGCCGACGCTGGCCTCCCATTCAACTAACACACTTCCGTCCTTGATACGAATATATAGAAGCCGGGATTCAGCGCCTGCTACTTCAACACACCATTGTTTATCGGTAATTGACTTCATACTGATGACACGCACTGTCCTAACGCTTCGATGCATTCGTTCGCCATAGTATGTTTTAATTGCGGGGCGTAACGATTCGCCTGTTGTTGTGAATCTGGCACGATCGTTGAATGGCGTATTGAAGTACGAATAGAGAATTCTCTCAATTTCTGGGATATGAGCGGAATAGGAAAGCACCGTTGGTGCGAGATGTGAGCCGGTCATAAAAATAGGAACGTCGGCATCAGGCAGTTTGTTGAGGTCAAGTGCTGTGCATCCCAAATCAAAAGCTGTGCGGAAGTCGGTGCCTGCAAACACTGCATCATAGAAAGCTACGGCAAATTTAGCGGCGGAATTGTCATCCACCGCGGCGCTCATTCCGACGACGTAATCAACCTCTTGTCGAATCACGTCACCCTGAACCTTCGAATAGCACGCATTGAGAACCACGCATTTCAGATTTTCTTTGAAGTGATGGAATAGCTTTGCTAGCGGCACGGCGTCTGTCGAATTCGTGTTGCCGTCGGTATCTTCGAAGCATAGACCACCGAAACCGCCGCCATGTCCGGAAAAATGTACTACTGTCGGACGAAAATCGAGTAAAGCTCTACGTAGATCGTCAACCGTTACTGCCTCGTTGCTTTCGATAATCCAGTCTTCGCGGTTGCGTGATCGCTGTAGCGCATGACGAATATCGCGAACCTCTGCGCCAAGCCGGAGGCGGTCTTGATCGAGTGGACTAGCAGAAACTATTAGAACAGTAGGCATATGAGAAAGGTAAGCGTGCTAGTGCATAGCGACCAAGCTCAGGCGCGCCGCGTCGTTCGACGCCCGCCCTGGAGCGCCTTGTCGCGCATTCCGGGTCGGGGACGGTTTGAATTCGAAGAGTATCGCAGGTTCCACCGGAATGCTCGCGCCGGATCGCGCCGGCGTTGGTTTTCGTGATGCGATAATCACAATAGAATTACAATAGCGGACAGACGACGGAAAACAGTTACCGTTGCGTCGAAAAACGTGGTCTGTGCCCAATAACAGAAAACCAGCCGTCTTTCTCATGGAATCTCGACTTCTGTGTAGCTTCCTTCGGAAGCAGCGTCAACTGCACCAACAACCTCAGCAACAGCGCGCTGGATGCGTGGCCAGCTTGGCGTGGAAAGCACGACAACGGCGATGCGCCGAAACCTCAAGTTCTGTTGATAGTTGAGGTTCGAGTCAGTGGTGACGAGTACCTCGAAGCCTTGCTTTTCGGCAGTATCGAGCAACTCGCCGTTCGTAAGCCTCGACCGGCCGCGCTCGTAGGCGGTCGTCACTTCGTGGTGTGTCAGCGACAACCGCAGCGGGACGAGGGTGCCCTGGTCGAAGAGTAAGCGCACCTAGGCGGGAACCAATGCACTCCCTGCGGCGTGCTCCAGGACCGTGCGAACCTGCTCAAGCGTCACGCCAGGGAACCACTCTACAAACTGGGACACCAGCGCACCGTCTTCAAGATTTTCAAACAGCGCCGCCACAGGCACGCGGGTACCACGGAATACCCAGGCGCCGCTGACGCGCTCCGGGTCGCGCTCCACCGCTGCACAGGATGACCAGTCAATCATGGCGGAATGGTACCACCGCGGGATGAGGACGGCTAACCGGTCGTAATCACCGGCGCGCGTCGGTGTGCATCGCGTTAGCCGTGAACATGCGTCACGACACCCGGCTTGGCCATGGGCAACGCTTCGAGTACCTTGGGCATCAATGGACGAAGCACCTCAACATCGTTACTTGGTGCGTCGACGACGATGACAGCAATCGTAAGACCGGAATAGTTCTGCTGATACTCCAGATTGCGATCAACAGTCAGGAGAACTTGAAATCGTGTTGCCGCAAGTTGCAGAAGCGCGCCATTCTTTACGCCGGCCCACCCGGCTTCAGCAACCGTCGTGACTTCGTGGCCAGGAAGCTCCGCGCGTAAACCTCGGGGGAAGCACTCGTCAAGCAGCACGCGCATCGGCGAGTAAATGCACTTTCGCCTGCTCGAGAGCAGCGACGGCGATGTTCCGGCTCACAGTTGGGAAATCATCAAGGAACTTTTCAAGGGAGTGTCCGCCCTCGATATAGTCAATCAGCGCCTGAACAGGGACGCGCGTTCCAACGAACACCGGGGTACCACCCAGGATGTCTGGATCGGAGTGAACAACGGACGACTGTTTCATGCCGCCACCTCTCAAAGTGTTGGATGGATCTTACTCTAAGCGTCAGGTCATGGCTAAATTGAAGTCGGCCGCCGAAATACGGGGTCAGCAACCGCGCTCACGGCGTGCGGTGCGCACGGCATCGATTTCGGCACGGATCTCGTCCTCGATTCTGCCCAAGGACACGACCAGCGCGGGCCGCGATTGCCGTGTCGGACGGTCGGGGCAGGGAAACGGCACCTTTATGGCGTGGCCCTGCTTAAAGATTGCCATAGGCCCTGGTGTCGGCGGCGGAGTTCCATTCGCTGAAGGTGCGGAACGGATCGTCCGTCTTGCCCCCGCGGCTGGATTTGGTGAGGATCACGCGTTGATCATCGATTTGGTAAATCAGTTCGTCACCCGGTTGCAGGCGCAGGGCGGCGCGCACCGGTTGTGGAATCGTGGTCTGCGCCTTGGTTGTCAGCTTGCTGGTGATCATGGTGGCTCAATTTCGAGGTTGTAAGGACTTATCTGATAGTAAGGATGTTCCTTGCGGAGAGCAACAGTGAGCCGTAAATCCCACAATACGGCTCATAAATATAGATAATATGAGCCGTAAAAGCGTATCATACGGCTCATGGACCATGCCTCTCCCTATATCTGGGCCAAGCCCGGCTGGCCGGTTTTTACGCTCCGTCAGGACGCCCTGACCGGGCCGCTCAGCCGCGCGCGTCTTGCGCAAGGCACTGTCCTGGGCCTGGCGCATGCGCTCGGCCTGGAACGCCACCCCGAGATACTCCAGGACATCTGGGTTGCCGAAGCCATGGCGACGGCGGGCATCGAGGGGGAAAAGCTGGACCTGGAGGCGGTGCGTTCATCGGTGCTGCGCAAGATGGGTGTCGGAAAACCGCGCGCGTCGCCGCGCAATGTGGACGGCCTGGTGGACGTGATGGACGACGCTACGCGCAATTTTGGCGGCAGGCTGACGCACGCGCGGCTCTCCAACTGGCAGGCGGCTTTGTTTCCGACCGGGCGATCCGGACTTGCGCGCATAGAGGTGGGCAAGTACCGCACCGGCGCGGACCCGATGCAGATCGTCAGCGGACGGCCAGGCAAGGAGAAGGTGCATTACACCGCGCCGCCCTCGGCGCGGGTGCAGGCGGAAATGACCCGCTTTTTGGCCTGGTTTCGCGACAGCGCGCCAGGCGGAAAGATCAGCATCGATGGCCTAGTACGCGCGGCCATCGTGCATCTGTGGTTCGAAGCTATCCATCCGTTCGAAGACGGTAACGGCCGCATTGGCCGGGCGCTTTGCGACATGGCGCTGGCACAGGATGTAAATGCAGCTTTGCGAATAATCAGCCTGTCGCGCCAGTTGCACGAAAACCGGTCGCAATACTACGACCAGCTCAACGCAGCCGGGCGCGGCGGACTGGATGTGACCGATTGGGCCGTCTGGTTTGCGGGGCAGTTTGAAGAGGCGTGCAAGAACTCCGCATCTATCATCCGTGCAGCGGTGGCCAAGGCGCATTTCTGGCAGGCCGCACCGGAGATGAACGAACGCCAGAAGAAAGTAGTTCGGAAACTGCTCGACGCGGGGCCGGGCGGATTCGAGGGCGGAATGAGCGCCGGGAAATATGCCAACATTACCGGTGCCTCGAAAGCGACTGCGACGCGGGATCTTTCAGATTTAATCGAAAAAGGTGTTCTGGAAATTAGCGGTCAGGGGCGCGGCACGCGCTATTGGATTGCAGGCACGGCTGTCGCCGCCGACTAGCAGTCCGGACGGCTGTAGCGCTTCATGCAGAGCTCGCGCAACTGACGTTTTTCTTCCTGCAGGCGCCGCTGCGCATCGTATTCGGCCTGCCGCTTGGCGTTCTGTTCCTGGCGCTGCCTTTGCTCGATCGCGTATTGCTCCTGCCTGCGCTGGGCCTCCGCCTGGCGCTGCGCATTCTGCTGTTCGATGCTCACCTGTCGGCCGATCCGCTCGGATTCCATCCTAAGCTGACGCTCGCGCGCTTCGATCTGGCGTTGCTGCGATTGTTCAAATCCGATCTGGCGGCGCGCTTCCTCCTGCGCCTGAATTTCGGCCTGGCGGCGCTTTTCCTCCTCTGCGAGGCGCAGCACCCGCTGTGCGGTCTCGCGTTCTTCGCGCGCCTTCTGGCGCGCATGGTAGACCCACATGCCGGAGATCAGAATCAGGATCAAGCCGGCGACGATGACGTTGCGGGTGGAGATCCAGCCGGTATCGCCGTCCGCGACGGCATACGCCTGCGTATTCACGTTGATTCCGGCCTTGGCCAGCTTCTGATCGTACAGCGAGCGTGCATCCGGATTGCTCAGGGTTTCGTACGCCTGCTGCGCCGCCAGGAAACGAACCCTTGCGTTCTCGTCCGTATCGAGCTTGGCTTTCGGATACTGCAGCTTCAGGCGATCGAACGCGTCACCGATTTCCTCCGGATAAGCGGAGGGCGCGACGCCCAGCACCGAATACAGCGTCTTGACGGTCATGTTCGCTCCGAAGCCAATTGCCGATCAACCTAGGTGGACGCATCGCGGCGCCAGCCGCGATCGGGGAACCTACCTCAACGCCGCCGATTATATCTATTTTTCAGCGGTGCGATTGATCGCTCACGGCCGGGAAGGGACAGCGAACAGTTTCTGCATTCAATCCGCTACCGCTCGGGATTGATCTCCCTGCCGGTTTTGATCGAAAGCAGTTTGGCGTCGGCCGGATCTACGCTCACCCTGATCCAATCCACGTACGGCGAGCCGAAACTCTCGATGCGGGTGAAACGCTCGACCGGTTTCTGAGTCGCCGGATCGACGAGCGGTTGATCGACGCGGTAGCGGTGGGTGTCGCCGTGGACCAGGATCACCGGTTTGCCGAAGGCCAGCGCATGCGCGAGCAACTCCTGCCTGAATTGAGCGTAGCCGTCGGCCGCGTTGGCCGAGCGGCGGGACGCGCGCTCAAAACGGGGATTGGCCTGAATCGCGACGAAAACCGCCGCATGGCCGTTCTTCTTCGCCAGATCGAAACCCCGCGCCAGCCAGTCGGCATTGGCCAGGCCGCGGCGCGCGTATTCGGCGTCCATTTGCGGCGTGCGGCCCAGATTGTTGTTGCTGCCGGGAATGTTCAAGCCGATGAACAACGCCGAGCCTATGCTCCAGCGCACGTTCTCGCGATATTCGGCAAAGCGTGGATCGGCGCTCTGGCGCTCGAGCTTGAGCTTGCGCTCGCCCAAGCTGTCGTCGTTCGGGTAGAACATTTCGCGCAGCTTTGCCAGCCGCTCCAGCGGATCGGCGCCGCTGCGGTGGCAATCGGTCCATTCGTTGTCGCCCGGCACGAAGATGAACGGGTGCCGCACGGACTGGAACTGTTGCAGGCGCTGGGCGAACAATTCGTCGCTGCAGGGACTGTCGCCGCTCTTGAAATCGCCGACGTGCACGACGAAGGCGAGGTCTTCCTTATTGATGTCTTTCAGCATCTCGGCGAACCTCCACTCTTCGCTGAAGTGGTAGGGCGTGTCGCCGATGACGGCAAAGCTGAAGCGCTCGCCCGTCTGGCCCGGCGCCAGCGCGCCGGCGTGGCCCGGCGCCAGCGCACCGGCGTGGCCATGCGCGAGCGCGGCAGCCAGCGACAATACGAACGCGACGATCAGGCGGATCACAACGCTTTCAGCTTGTAGAGCAGTTCCAACGCCTCTTTCGGGCTGAGCTCATCCGGTTTGATCGATGCGAGCAGATCGAGCGCCGGGTGCGGCTCGCTTTCCGGCTCAGGCGCAGCGCCCGCGAACAGGTCGGACTGGCCGTCGCGCGTCAGGCTTTGCTGCTCGAGTTGCAGCAGATAGCGCTTCGCCGCGCGGGTCACGCTCGCGGGCACGCCGGCGAGCGCGGCCACCTGCAGCCCATAGCTTTGCGAGGCCGGCCCTTCCTCGACCGCGTGCAGGAACACGATGGAATCCTTATGCTCCACCGCATCCAGGTGGATGTTGGCGGCCTCGCGGTATTCCAGCGCGAGGCGCGTCAGCTCGAAGTAATGCGTCGCGAACAAGGTGTAGCTGCGATTCTTTTCCAGCAGATGGCGTGCGATGGCCCAAGCTAGGGCGAGGCCGTCAAAGGTGGAAGTGCCGCGCCCGACCTCGTCCACCAGCACCAGGCTCGCGGCGGTGGCGTTGTGCAGGATATTGGCGCTCTCGGTCATTTCGACCATGAAGGTGGAACGGCCGCCGGCCAGATCGTCGGCGGCGCCGATGCGGGTGAAAATCTGGTCGATCGGGCCGAGACGCGCGCTGCGCGCGGGCACGAAGGCGCCGACGTGGGCAAGCAGCACGATCAGCGCCACCTGGCGCATGTAGGTGGACTTTCCGCCCATGTTCGGGCCGGTGATCAAGAGCAGTTGGCGCGCGGGATTCATCCTGCAATCGTTGGCGATGTACTGGTCCACCTGGGACTCCACCACCGGATGGCGCCCAGCCTCGATCTCGAGCAGCGGCTCGTCGACGAACCGCGGCCGGCACCAGTTGAGGCGCAGGCTGTCGGCGGCGAACGAGCCGAGCAGGTCCAGTTCGGCCAGGCTCCTGGCGATGCGCTGCAGCGCCGGAATATGCGGGCGCAAGGCCTCCAGCAACTGCTCATACAGCGCCTTTTCCAGAGCGAGAGCGCGCTCCTGCGCCGACAGCGCCTTGTCTTCGAAGGTTTTCAGCTCCGGCGTGATGTAGCGTTCGGCGTTCTTCAGCGTCTGGCGCCTGCGGTAATCGGCGGGAATCTTTTCCACGTGAGCGTGGGTGACTTCGATGTAGAAGCCGTGCACGCGGTTGTACTCGACCTTGAGGTTGGGAATGCCGCTGCGCTCGCGCTCGCGCGCTTCGAGTGCGACCAGAAACTCGCTCGAGTTGGTTTGCAGCGCGCGCAGCTCATCCAGGCCGGCGTCGTAGCCATCCGCGATGACTCCGCCCTCGCGCAGCAGCGCCGCGGGCTCGGGCAGGATCGCGCGCGCGAGCAGCGAAACGCAGTCCGGCGGCGCCGCCAGGCACTCGCGCAACTCGCCCAGGCGCGGAGCGGAGGCGCCATCGAGCAGCGCGGCGAGCCGGGGCAGGGCGGCGAGGCTGTCGCGCAGGCCGGCTAGGTCGCGCGGCCGCGCGCTTTTCAAGGCGATGCGCGCGCTGATGCGCTCCACGTCGGCGATGCGGGAGAGTGCCTCGCGCAGGGCCGTGCCTGCGGCTTGAGCCAGTTCTTCCACCGCTTCGTGGCGGTTGGCCAGCACCGCGCGGTCGCGCAAGGGATGATGCAGCCAGTAGCGCAGCAGGCGGCTACCCATGCCGGTGGCGCATCCGTCGAGCAGGCTGTACAAAGTGGGCGCAGGCGTGCCGCGCAGGGTTTCGGTGAGCTCCAGGTTGCGCCGCGTCGCCGCATCCATGCGCACGTAGTCGTCGGCGCGCTCCGGGCGCAGCGCATTCACGTGGGACAGGGCCTGACCCTGGGTCTTGCGCGCGTATTCGAGCAGCGCGCCGGCCGCGGCGATGGCCGGGCGCAGCTCCTCGCAGCCGAAACCCGCGAGTGAGTGCACGTTGAAATGCTTGAGCAATTGTTGGCGCGCCGCGGCGTAGTCGAAATGCCATTCGGGCAGGCGCGTCAGCGCAGTTGTCCCGTTGAAGCCGGAAAGTGCGCCGCGATCGGCGACCAGGATTTCAGCCGGGCGCAGCCGCGTGAGTTCGCCCGCGAGCAGGCGCTGCGGCATCTCGGCCAGGCGCAGCTCGCCGCTGGCGAGACTCAACCAGGCGAGGCCAACGCTGTTGTTTTCGGTCGAGAGCGCGAGCAGGAGATTGTCGGATTTCTCGTCGAGCAGCGCCGAATCGGTGAGGGTGCCCGGCGTGACGATGCGGGTGACCGCGCGCTCCACCGGCCCCTTGGACGTGCTTGGGTCGCCGATCTGCTCGCAGATCGCCACCGACTCGCCCAGCTTGAGCAATTTCGCCAGATACTGTTCCACCGCGTGATAGGGCACACCGGCCATTTTGATCGGCGCGCCGGCGGAAGCTCCGCGCGTGGTGAGCGTGATGTCGAGCAGCCGCGCCGCCTTCTCCGCGTCGCCGTGGAACAACTCGTAGAAATCGCCCATGCGGTAGAACAGCAGGATGTCCGGGTGCTGCGCTTTCAAGCGCAGGTACTGCTGCATCATCGGGGTGTGGGCGCTCCCCGCGGGGGAGTCCGGCTTGCTCATCGGCGCAATTCTAACCTGTGTTGCTTTTCGGCAAGCCGGGAATGCGGCTGGCGCTCATTCTGTTCTGAGAGGCAGCAATGTGGTCATGCCGGGTAACGCGAAGGCTGCATTGATCGGGCAATCGATTTGCTATTGCCTTATGCGCAACAGACCGGAAAGCCCGCCCCAATGGCGGTACAGGCGATCACGCATATTCTCCGGGAGACCGATTTCCAGAATTATTCCGGGCCACTCCTTGCGGGCGGTTGTCACCGTCTCCTTGACGATGTCCAGCACGAATTTCGGCGCGGCATCCATCCGACGGGCGAGCCGGTCGAAATGCGACTCATCGATGGATTCAAAACGCTTTTCCCCACCCAGATTAAGCGCAAGGCTGTCGTTTGGGACGTAGTGAATTGTCGATACGAGGTCATATGCCGGCGATAAACGGGGCGTGACTTTGTCTTGATAGATCACCGACCAGTTTTTCAGATGGGCGTCGCCGTTGCCGACGAGAATGTTGACGACCAATCGCCGAACGAATTCTGCGAGCTGCTCGAACCGGTTGGGAAAAAGATCGTAGATCAATCTGCCAACGGTATCGTAATTGGTCGCCTTGTATTCCTGGTCGCCATAGACGTTGAATACTTGCGCAAAGTCTTCGACGTGGACACGGCCTTCGATAGTGCGGTCATAGCGTTTGATGGCGTAGGCCCAGGTTTCCCATTGCGGTATCGAGAGGCCGACCAGTCCGGCCAGATCAATATCATCGAGTTTCACCAGTTTAACTTCGGGCGTTTGTATTCCGGCAGCGGCCGCGAGCCGCATCATCGTGTACTCGTTCGCCGGGACGTTCGGATGGGTCGGGTGAGGGGGTTTGACGATCCATTCCTCCTTGCCATCTTCCAGCGTGAAGCGCCCGCCGCGCTCGATCATCGAGAACTTGAGTTGCGATCCGCCCAGCGAGAATTTGATTGCTGTCTCGTCTGGAACGGCGTGCGTGGCGTCTGGCCGGTAATTGATGGCGGCCTGCGGCAGTTCATCCGCCGGAAGCGCGCGAATTGCGCCGGGCAGGCTCGCGCCCAGGGCCATGAGCAAGTCGAATTCATGGTCGTGGTGGATTTTCAGTCGCTTGACCATGTATTCCCGCAGCACGCTTTCAGGCAGCAGGTTGCTGAAGAAAGGCGACAGCTTCATCCGGCTCGAATAAATTTCCCGCAGCTTGCGCTCAGTCGCTTCTTCGTCGCCCGGCGTGTTGAAGGAAAGGCTCAGGGTCGGCCGGCCTGATCCCAGGTCGATGTAGCTGTCATCGAAGGCGAAGAGGCTTTTGCCGTCTGCAAAGCCGGTGAGGTGGCCGACCGGGACATCGCCCAGCAGTATCTTCAGGACGCGGGCATCAGCCATTTGATGGCTCCTCGTCGTCCTTTACCCGGTAGCGGTCGAGCAGGGAAGGGGGAGAGGTTGAAGGCGCCGGTTCGCGTTTCGTCTTGAGCAGAGATTCAAGCTTTGCGGTGTCCTCACGCGGAACGGGCAGGAGTTCCACGTCGAGCGCCTGGGCTAGCTTCAAGAGAGTGGATAGCCTGACATCTCCCCCGCGCTCGAAGATCGACACCTGCCGTTGCTGTATGCCGCTGCGGCGCGCCGCCTCGGCTTGCGACAGGCCCAGGGCAAGCCGCCTGGCTCGAATAGTTTCGTGGATCTTTGGTTTCATGAAATGTATTATAAGGCATTAACTACATTTAACAATACTCTTATATACATAATAATTGCTCAGTGTGGAACGCTATTTCGCCAAATAGAACCGAAATGCGCCACCTTAAATGGCGCATTTCGGTCCAGGCGTGGGGTCGTCGCCGGTTTGCGGCACCCGCGCGCTATGGCGGGCAAAACGGATTTACGCTTGACGTACATCGTATGTTGGACTATGTTGTCCGGCAATGATCCAGAGTTATCGCGACAAGCGCACGAAGGAATTTGCCGAAGGGGAGCGCGTCAAGGAGTTCGAGGGCTTTCGCCGCCAGGCGGAAAAGCGCCTCTACATTCTCGACGCTGCAACCAGTCTTGCGGACCTTCAGGCGCTGCCATCGAATGCGCTGGAGGGCATGAAAGGCGACCGCAAGGGCCAGTACAGCATCCGCATCAATATAGTGGCGGATCTGTTTCGAATGGCCAGAGGGGCAGAGCGGACCCTCGTACGTCGAAATCGTGGACTACCACTGAAAGGAACTTGACCATGGCCCGCACACCGATCCACCCCGGCGAAATTCTCGCCGACGAACTTGAAGAACTCGGCGTCAGCCCGACCGAGCTCGCGCGGCAGATCCGGGTGCCCGCGAACCGCATCAGCCAGATCATCAACGGCAAGCGCTCGATCACCGGCGATACCGCTCTTCGTCTCGCACACTGGTTCGGCACGAGCCCGCAGTTCTGGATGAATCTGCAGGCGCTCTACGACGTGCGGATGGCCGAGGAAGATGCGGGCACGGAGATCAAGACCCTCCCGACCAAGCCGGAAAAATCCCCGACCGGCCAACCGCAGCCGGCGTAGCGCGGGAATCGTCATGCCCATGCATCATCGGGGTGTCGGCGCTGCCCGCAAGGGAATCCGGCTTGCTCATCGGCGCAATTCTAACCTGTGTGGCCCGCCGGCAAGCCGGGAATGCCGCCGCGGGCGCCTGCCGCCCTGGCCTCGCGCGCGGGAGCGTCTCGGCCATCGGTCGGCGCGCCACGCTCCGGCTGGCGAAAGGCGATTGCCGCAGCGCGACATAAGGCTGTACCATTCAGATGACGCTTGGGGCGACCAATGCTCTGAGATCGTATTTCGGGACCGGAAGGGCAATCGATGAACGAGATCATTTTTATTGTCGAAGACTCGCCAGAGGGCGGCTACATAGCCAAAGCGGCTGGCGAATCCATTTTTACCGAGGCCGACACGCTCGATGAACTGCACGCGCAGGTTCGCGATGCGGTTCGTTGCCATTTCGACGAATCCGCCACACCCAAACTGATCCGGCTGCATTTCGTGCGCGATGAAGTCATTGCGGCATGAAACTCCCGCGCGACCTGTCTGGCGCGCAGCTTGCGAAGGCGCTGTCACGAATCGGTTATAGCGGCACCCGGCAGACGGGAAGTCATCTGCGGCTGACGAGCATCAGCCCCTCCGAGCATCATGTCACCATCCCTCTTCATGATCCGTTGAGAATCGGCACCCTGGCCGCAATTCTTGCTGATGTTGCCGCGCATCAGGAAATAAGCCGTGACGATCTACTGGAGCGCCTCTTCGGGTGAAACCGCCTTGAGTATTGCCCGATCCCATGGTGTGGATCGCGCGCAGATGAAACGGTTCTCCCTCGATCTGATGTCCAATAGAACTGTAAGTTGGCTGTAGTCATGCATGCGGAGAGGCGAGGCAGGTATACGGTGGATCCCAGTAGAACTTACCATTTTTTATCATTCGATATGCCGAAAAACAAGACAGCGCGTGACTCTAGGTAAATCAAATGTTGTGAATCAGGCCATCGTGCGGTAGCACGACACATGAATCTTTCGAGCGAGGAATTAAGCATGACCACAGAAATAAGAAAGGACGTCTTCTACAGCGACATGCTGGTTCGCTTCTCGCATTGCGACCCGGCCGGCATCATCTTCTATCCACATTATTTCGTGATGTTCAACGGACTGGTGGAAGATTGGTTCAACCACGCCCTGGAGATCAACTTCGCGGATTTCATCACTACCAGGCGGCTGGGACTGCCCACGGTCAATATCCACTGTGATTTCGTCACCCCTTCGAAAATCGGCGAGGTCATCACTCTGACGCTGAGGGTCGAACGCATCAGCAAGAGCTCGCTCACGCTGGCGATGCAGGCCCTCTTGGCTAATCAGATACGGATTACGGCGCAGCTCACGCTATGCGTAATTTCCTTCGAAAGCGGACGCGCCGTGCCCATCCCCGACGATCTGCGGCAGCGCTTCATCGACTTTCAGCAAGGAAAATTGGACCATCCCTGGCGGCAGGCGTAGTGCCCCGAAGCTTACGGGCCGTTAGACCGCCACCACTTCGATTTCGGGTTCTATCGTTTTCAGCAACTGCTCGATACTGACCAGGGTGCCCGACATCGAGCTCGGGCAGCTACCGCACGCGCCCTGGTAATGCACGGTCAGCCGGTTGCCTTCCAGCCCGATTACGTGAAGGTCGCCGCCGTCGCCCTGCAGGTAAGGGCGAATCTGCTCATCCAGCAATCCGTTGATCATATAGAGCCGTTGCTGATCGCCGGGGCTCAAGTCGATTGGCGGGATCGCGGCCGCGGCGGCGGTGAGGCGGGCGGATTGCTCTCTTGCCGCCGGCGCGGCCCGAATCCGATCGGCAACCCGGTGCAGCAGTTCCTTCCAGTCGGCGCGGCCGTCCTGCGTGACCGTGAGCCAGTGGTCGACGTAGAACACGTTGGTCACATGCTCGATATCGAATATCGACGCGGCCAGCAGATCGTCCTCGGCCTCGCCGGCGTTGTCGTAGGAGTGCGTGATGCCCCAGGTCAGCGGCTCCTTGAGGATGAATTTCTTCGCGTTCGGATTCGGCGTGTCTTCGATTTCGGCTATCTTCGGCATGGCGGCTTTCGTTCAGGCATCGCCGATCGGCGCGTGCATCGGATCGTTTTCGGATTCGGTCGAGGTGTCCGCGAGCGAATGGAATGCGGCATGCAGCGTGTGCCACGGCAGGATCGCGCATTTGACGCGCGTCGGCAGATCGCGCACGCCGGCAAACACCGTGAGCCGCCCGAGATGGTGCGCTTGCTTGTCGACATCGATCTGGCCGGTTGCCATGTCGCGAAACTCCCGAATCAGCGTTTCCGCCTCCGGCCGCGTCTTGCCCTTGACGCTCGCCGTCATCATCGACGCCGACGCCTTGCAGATCGCACAGGACTCGCCCTGAAACGCGATTGCCGCGATGCGCTCTCCCTCCAGATTCAATGCCACGCTGAGATGGTCGCCGCACAAGGGATTGTGGCCCTCGGCCTTGTGGCTCGCTTGCTCGAGCGCGCCGTAGTTGCGCGGCTTGCGGTTGTGATCGAGTATGACTTCCTGGTACAGCGATTTAGGGTCGGCCATCAGCAGAACACCTTTTGCACATTGCGTATGCCCGCGACCAGCGCATCGACCTCGGCCATGGTGTTGTAGAACGCGAACGAAGCGCGCGAGGTGGCCGGCACCTTGAAGCGCTGCATCACCGGCTGCGCGCAATGATGACCGGTGCGCACCGCGACACCATCCTGGTTCAGCAGCGTGCCGACATCGTGCGGGTGCACGCCGACGAGCGCGAACGACAGCACCGCGGCCTTCTCGGCGGCGGTGCCGATGATGCGCACCCCGGGCATGCGCTTCACCTGCTCGGTCGCATAATCGAGCAAATCGCGCTCGTGCGCGGCGATCGCGTCCATGCCGATTCCCGAGAGGTAATCGACCGCCGCGCCGAGCCCGATCGCGGCCGCGATCGGCGGCGTGCCGGCCTCGAATTTCTGCGGAATCACGTTGTACGTGGTCTTCTCGAAAGTGACCGACAGGATCATGTCGCCGCCGCCCTTGAACGGCTGCATGCGCTCGAGCAGCGCAGCCTTGCCGTAGAGGATGCCGATGCCGGTCGG
>SCTX01000149.1 GCA_004298385.1 Betaproteobacteria bacterium
CATCGATAAACGGCTTTCCCGCGGCTCCCGCGACCGCATTAACGATGGTATCGGTGCGAGTTGCTGATCGCTTGACTTAGATCAAAAGCCCTTCGGGGTCCGGGCAAAGATTGCCGCAGACCCGTTTCGCCGAACCCGAATCTCAGAGCTGGTTGCAAAACGAGTACTTTCCTGCGGGTCGATCCGGAAGGGCGGTATTCCCTCGGTTTCAGACAGGCGGAGCCCGAGTGTCAGGACCCGATCGGCGCCTCACCCTATGCAATGCTCCATTTTCCCAGCGCCTCGACCAGTTTGTGCTCCGCTTTCAGCTTGATCAAATGCGCCAGCAAGGACCGGCTCGCCATCGGATGCAGGCCCGGCGCTACGTCGTCGTACACCACGGGCAGCAGCGCCTCCGGCGTCGCCGTGCCGGCGCCCCGCACCGCCTTAAGCACCTTGTTCTCGCGCATGAGGCGGTGAATGAGCAGGCGTTCCAGCACTTCCTGCGGCTTGTCCATGAGAAATCCATGCCCCGGCGCGAACCAGGCGAGGTCCTCGCCCTGGAGCTGGCGCAGCGAGTCGAGATAGACGCGCATGTCGCCGTCGGGTGGATTGATGACCACGGTCGAGCCCTGCATGACGTGGTCCCCGGTGAACAGCAGCTTCTCCTCCTCGAGCAGATAGCAAAGCTGGTTCGAGGCGTGCCCCGGCGCGTGGATCACGCGCAGCGCGCAGCCGTCCAGCTTGACGCGTTCCCCGTGAGCGGGCACGCGGTCGGGGCGAAAGCTCTGATCCTGGTTGCCAAACGGCGGAGGCGGCATGCCCACGAGCTCTGCGCCGGTTTTCGCCTGCAGCAGTGCGGCCGCAGGCGAATGGTCCATATGGGTGTGGGTGACGAGGATCCAGCGTATGCGGGCGCCGGCCGCCGCGAGCAGCGCCTCGACGTGGGCATCAATTGCGGGACCGGGGTCGATCACGGCGATGTCCCCGCCCGCGCCCAGAAGATAGGTATTGGTGCCGGGACCGGTCATGAAGCCCGGATTGGGGGCGGTGATGCGCCGCACCTTATCCGACAGTCGCACTACCGCGCCGGGAATAATTTCGCCAACGGCCGCGCCTTTGCCGTCCGGATCGAGCCGGCCGACCTCGGCATAGGCGTAATCGCCGGGCACCAGAATCTTTCTGCCCTCGCGCGTGGTCGAGACGCGCGGCGCCATAAGGGGCATTTCGCGCGGCGAGCGTGCAAACTTCATCAGTGCCTCGGCGGTGGGAAAATTGGCAATGCTCTCGAGCGTCTTGATGGTCGGGAACACCATATGTAGCTCGCGGCGCCGGTGGCGCTCGAGCGCTTCGGCGGGTTGGATCCAGACGTGATCGACGGTCTCGCTGTTGTCGTGCGAAGGCGTCTGCGCCGTCGGCGCCACGGCGACGAAAAAACGCGTGTCGTAGCGGCGCGCTCGCCCGGGCGGGGTGATCCAATGGCTGTAGTAGACCAGGCGTTCTACGGCCAGGCGTAACTGCTGTTCGCGGCACAGGTCGGCGAGCGTCGCCCGCCCCGCCCGCACCGACTCGCGCCATTGCGCGAAAACCTCTACGTGCTGCGGCTGGTTCAAGTCGGCGTATTCGCCGCGCTCGTCATGTGCGAGCAGCATCCCGGCTTCCTCGAAGCACTCCCGCATGGCGGCGGCCCAATAGGCCAAGCCGCCCCGCTCGACTCCCAGCAGCCGGCTCGCCTCAAAATCGTCCAAGCCTTCGCAATAGGCCGCCAATTCGACCGAAGCATCGGCGACATCTACCCCGCCGCCGGGAAATACATGGGCGCCTTTAACGAAATCGGCCTCCTCCGAACGCCGGATCATGAAAACCTCCATACCGGAGATCGTGTCGCGCACCAGGATCAGGCTCGCGGCGGGACGTGGGACCAGGGCAACAGGGGGCTGGTTCATGGCTTCACCAGCGCAAACTGTGCCATCGCCGCGCCTGCCGCGATCAACCCATTTTCCATAATCAGCCCATTTTCATTGATAAGCATCTCGACTCCGAATGACATCATTTAACGCATCGCGAACGGCTTACCGGTTACCGCGCCGGTGTTGATCCGGATGCTTTTCACCTGCAGGTATTCGCGTACGGCCCGGTCCGCATCCTCGGCGGTGCCCTGCGTGATCTGTGCCCAGGGCTCGCCGGTATCGGGATTGTAACCGGCGAACACTTCGCCGACGAGATCCTTGGCCGCGTTCGCCGCGCGCATCGCCTGTAGTTCCTCGGACCAAGAAAACACCATGTCTACCCCATTACTCCGGCTGCGCCGGGCGCCGCGACCGAGCGCAGGATGCGCTCGATTTCGTCGTGCGCAAATCCAAGTTCCTGCAATACCGCCCGGCCGTCAGCGTTGAGAGAGGGCGTGCCGCGCCTAAGCCGGCCGGCGCGGCGGCCGTTGGCCCAGAGCGGGAACAGCACATGGCGCTCACCATCCACCTCGGCCACCGCTTCGCGCGCCCGCGCATATTCGGTGCGGCTCGCCTGGGCCGGCGTCAGCGGCAGCTCGACTGGAACGTCCTGCGGCTCGAGCAGCTCATGCCACTCCCTCGCGCTCTTCCTCAGGAACAGTTTTTTCAGTAATCGCGACAACTCGTCTCCATGCTTGCGCCGGCTGGGATCGGTGTCGAACTTTGGGTCCGCCAGCTCGGGCGCGAGGTCCTTGACGGCGGCGCGGAAACTTTCCCAGAAATGTTGCTCGACGATGCCCAAGATGAGCACGCTGCCATCGGCGGTCTCGAACAGATCGTTCACCGGCCAGATATGCGCGCGCGGATCGGTGTACTCGCCGATGCCGTGGCGCAGCGCGGCGCAGAAAAGGCCCGCTTCGTACAGGCTCAGGTCGAGTTCAGTGCCTTTGCCGGTCCGGGCACGCTCGTGCAACGCCGCCAGAATGGCAATGGTACCGAAGCTGCCGCCCTGCATGTCGGCGATGGGAATGCTGGAACGTGCCGGCTTCCCGAGCCAGGAGCCGGGATAGGAAAGCCCGCCGCTGGCGCCAACATAGCCGATATCGTGACCCGGTTTGTCGCGCCAGGGTCCGTTCTGGCCAAAACCAGAAAGCGAGCAGTAGATGAGCCCTGGGTTCAGCGCGGACAGGCTGGCATAATCGGTCCCGAGGCGCGCCGTAACGCCCGGACGGTTGGATTCGATGACGATGTCGGCCCAGCGCGTCAGGCGCTCGATCACGGGTTTCGCATGCGGGTGCTTCAGATCGAGCGCAATCGAGCGTTTGTTGCGGTTGGTCGCATGGAACACCGCCGGCAACAGGCTTCTGGCCGCATCACCTTTAGGGGGTTCGACCTTGATCACGTCGGCCCCGAGGTCGGCCAGAATAGCGGTAGTAAATGGTCCGGGTATCAGCGCCGAGAAATCCGCGACCTTGACTCCCTCCAGCGGCAGCCAGCTCATTGTGATTTATCCCTTCCAGATTCAAGCAACCGAGTTTCACCACGAAGGACACGAACAACGGCAAAATCGAACAAAGCGCTTCGACCTTCCTTCGCGTCCGTCGTGTCCTCTTTGTGGTGGATGCCTTTGGCTTTTCCTCGCCCAGTACGATTCACGCTTCGCGCTCCAGCGCAGCGCGCAACTCCGTGAGCAGCTTCGTGTGTCGCTTCAATGCGCCTTCCATGCGCAGCATCGGTCCCGCCAGGGCGACGCTGTAGATTTCCCCATTTACCGCCACCGGCACTCCCACCGCCATCAAGTCGGCCACGGTTTCACCGCGCGTTAGGTACCAGCCGCGCGCGCGACCTTGCTCCAGATCGGCTTCCAGACCTGCGCGCGACGTGATGGTCCTGGAGGTCATGCGCGGCAGCCTCATGCCGGCGAGCAACTCGCTGCGCACTGCCGGCGTGAGGCCGCCCAGCAGTGCCTTCCCGCTCGCACCGGCATGGAGCGACCTCAACTCGCCCACCTTCGGACTGTAGCGGATGCTGTGCGGGCTTTCCAGCACCTCCAAGTACACCGCCTGGCGACCCAAGCGCTTGGCCACCAGCACGGTTTCGCCGGTCTGGTCGCGCAGTTTTTTCAGCAGCGGCACGAAGCGTTCGGCCAGCGGATCATGGCCGGCGATGACGCGGGCGTGCTCTAGCAGCAATTTGGTCGGATAGAAGCCGCCCCTCGCCTTGACTTCATACAAATAGCCGCGCATCTCAAGAGTGCGCACAATGCCGAAGCAGGAGGACACCGGCGCGCCGATGGCCCGCGCCAACTGCGACAGCGAAAGCGGCTTGCATTCGCGCGCGAAGGCTTCGAACAGGTCGAGGGTACGACCGGCTGTTTTCACATTCATGAAAATATTTTAGCATATGTGAAAAATTCGAACGCAAGAGGCGGCAGCGAAAGTGTGCCATTCAAAAAAACAAGGCGCAGCGCTTGCAGCCACGGACAGAACGCGGTACCGTGGCGCGGGAAAAATCCGCGCACAAAGGACACAACATGCAGC
>SCTX01000150.1 GCA_004298385.1 Betaproteobacteria bacterium
GCCCGCGGGCGCCGCGTTCACGCAACTGGTGGCGCCTGGCCACAACGCCTTCATCTATGTCTTCGAAGGCAGCGCAAGCGTCGGCGCCCCGGCCACGGCTCGCATTCTTAGTACGCACGCCGCCGGCGTGCTGACGCAGGGAGACCGGATCGAAGCGAGCGCCGGCGCCGAGGGTGCGAGGTTCCTGTTGCTCGCGGGCCGGCCGCTGGGCGAACCCGTGGTACAGCATGGGCCTTTCGTGATGAACACGCGCGAGGAAATCGAGCAGGCGATCAAGGATTATCAAAGCGGCGAACTCACACGCCCGGTAAGCTGACCAGGCGCGCCGCCGCCGGATCATCGGGCAAGTCTGCATAAGATAAAATGGCGCCACGCGTCGACGGGGGTTGCAGCAATGGCAAGAATGGTGAAATGCATCAAGCTCGGCCGCGAGGCCGAGGGTCTGGATTTTCCGCCCTACCCGGGAGAATTGGGCAAGCGCCTGTGGGAAAACGTGTCCAAGGAAGCCTGGCAGCAATGGATCAAGCACCAGACCATGCTGATCAACGAGAACCGCCTCAACCTGGCGGACAGCGCGGCGAGAAAGTATCTGGCCGAACAACTGGAGAAGCACTTCTTCGGCGGCGGCGCCGATGTGGCGGCGGGATACGTGCCGCCGACGAAATAGGTTTCAGCCTCCCGCGCCCGCGCCTTACAACCCTTCGATGTGCGATTCGCCCCGCGTGTGGCGCACATCGCGGCCCTCGACCATGTAGACCACGTACTCGGCCATGTTTTTCGCGTGATCGCCGATGCGTTCGATGGCCTTGGCGACGAACAAGAACTCCAGGCAGGGGGTGATGGTGCGCGGGTCTTCCATCATGAAGGTGATGAGCTGGCGCAGGATGGAACGGAATTCGTCGTCCACCCCGCGGTCCTGCTTCACCACCTGCAAGGCGGCATTGACGTCGAGCCGGGCGAAGGCGTCGAGCGCTTTGCGCAGCATGGACAATGCGAGGCTCGCCGCGTGCTTCAACTCCAGCCGCGGCAGGTGCGCTCGTTCGGCGCCGTGGATCAGCTTGGCCATGCGCGCGATTTTCTCGGCCTCGTCGCCAATGCGCTCGAGGTCGGTGATGGTCTTGATGATGGCCATGATCAGACGCAGGTCGCTCGCCGCCGGCTGGCGCCGCGCGATGATCTGGCTGCAGCTTTCGTCCAATCCGACTTCCATGGCGTTGACGCGGTGATCATCTTCGATCACGCCGTCGAGTACCGCCGTATCGCCGCTCGCAAGCGCATCCACGGCCTTGACGATCTGTTCCTCGACCAAGCCGCCCATCTGCAGCACGCGTGAGCGCACTGCTTCCAGTTCCGCGTCGAACTGCTTCGAAATATGTTCCGGCATTTCCAGGACCCCCATCAACTGGGCAGGTTAACATGGGATTGTGACAGTTTGGTTACCGCCAGCGCCTCATACATGTAACGACCCAGGTCACGCCCACACATTGTTGCAGAGTTGCGATATTGCGCGGACGAGAAGCCGTCCGCGCGGATCGTCGATTGCGCACGAATGAAAAGCACATCCGTGCGCAATCGACGATCTTGTATAAAACCACCACGCCGTGTCTTGGTGTTTACCATAACCGTGTTTTCTGTACCGATGTGCTTTTCATCGGTACAGAAAACACGGTTGGCGCGCGTCGCGCGCAAGTCCGCTCGTGCCATGCGCACGGTATTCAAGACTTCGTCTATGGCAAGGCGGCGCAACGCTATTTTCTCCCGATCGTCCTGACCCCGGCCGCCGTCCCCAGCAGCAGCACGTCGGCGCCGCGTTGTGCGAACAAACCGTTGGCGACCACGCCGGCGATGTTGTTGATCTCAGCTTCCAGCTCCATTGGTTTGAGGATGCCGAGGTTCCAGACGTCGAGAATGAGATTGCCGTTGTCGGTCGTGTAGCCCTGCCGCAGAGCGGGCTGTCCGCCGAGCTTGACCAGCTCGCGCCCGACATGGGAGCGCGCCATCGGGATCACCTCCACCGGCAGCGGGAATTTTCCCAGCGTCCCGACCAGCTTGGATTCGTCGGCGATGCAGACGAACCGGCGCGCCACGGCGGCGACGATTTTCTCGCGCGTGAGCGCGCCGCCGCCGCCCTTGATCATGGCGAGGCCTTCGGTGATTTCGTCCGCGCCGTCGACGTAGACCGGCAAGTCGCCCACGCTGTTCAAGTCGACCACGCGGATACCATGGGACTTCAGCCGGTCTGCGGTCTTCTGCGAACTGGCGACCGCGCCATCGATCCTGTTCTTTATTTTCGCCAGTTCGTCGATGAAACGATCCGCCGTCGAGCCGCTGCCGACGCCGACGACGGCGTCCTCGACCACGTACTTGATCGCCTCTTTCGCGACCGCCTGTTTCAGCTCATCCTGGGTCATTGAAGTATCCAAATTGCTGTTACGGTTTCTTGGGAAGGTACAAATCGGTGATGCTGCCCAGCGCCATCTCGGCGGCGAAGAAAGGCGTCTCCGACAGCGTCGGATGTGGATGGATGGTAAGGCCGATATCCTCCATGTCGGCGCCCAACTCCAGCGCCAGCACCAGTTCGGCAATCAACTCGCCGGCGTTCACTCCGACGATTCCGGCGCCCAGTATGCGCTTGGTGGTCTTGTCGTAGAGCAGCTTGGTCACGCCCTCTTCGCGGCCGATCGAAAGCGCCCTGCCGCTTGCGGCCCACGGAAAACTTGCTTTGTCGTAGGCTATGCCCTGTTGCTTCGCTTCGGTCTCGGTCAGCCCCATCCACGCGACTTCGGGGTCGGTGTAGGCGACCGAAGGAATGGTCAGGGCGTCGAACGCCACCTTGTGCCCGGCGATGGTTTCGGCCGCCACCTTGGCCTCGTGCGTGGCCTTGTGCGCAAGCATCGGCTCGCCGCAGACATCGCCGATGGCGAAGATGTGCGGCACGTTGGTGCGCTGCTGCTTGTCGACGGGAATATACCCGCGCGCGTCGACGGCGACGCCGGCACGCTCGGCGCCGATGTCGCCCCCGTTGGGACGGCGCCCCACCGCCAGCAGCACGCGGTTGAACATCTGCTGCTGCGGCTTCACCTCGCCCTCGAAGGTGGCGAGCAGGCCTTCGGGCCTGGGTTCCAGCTTCGCCACCTTGGCATTCAGATAAATCGCCTCGTAGCGCTTCTCGATGCGCTTGGCGAGCGCTCGGATAAGATCGCGGTCGGCGCCCGGAATCAGCCCGTCGGCCAGTTCCACCACCGTGACTTTGGCGCCGAGCGCGTCGTAGACGCAGGCCATTTCCAGGCCGATGATGCCGCCCCCGATCACCAGCAGGCGCCGCGGGATGTCGGCCAGCGCGAGCGCCGCGGTCGAGTCCATCAGCCGCGCGTCCTCATAGGGAAACCCAGGAATCCTGGCCACGCATGAGCCCACCGCGATGATGCAGACGTCGAACGAAACGCGCTTTACGCCCGCGGGCGTAGCTACCGCGATCAGGTTGGGCGACTCGAATTTCCCCGCGCCTTGCAGCGTGGTCACTTTGCGCTGCTTGGCTAGGGCGGCCAGACCCTTAGTCAGCCGGCCTACGACCGCGTCCTTCCAACCGCGCAGCTTATCGACATCGATCTTCGGCTTGCCGAATTCGATGCCGGAGCGGGACATTGCCTCAGCCTCCGTCACTACCTTGGCCGCGTGCAGCAGCGCCTTGGACGGAATGCAGCCGGCGTTGAGACAGACGCCGCCGAGCGTCGCATAGCGCTCGATCAACACGACTTTCTTGCCCAAGTCGGCAGCGCGAAATGCGGCGGTATAGCCGCCGGGGCCGGCGCCCAGCACCGCTACTTCGGCGTGCAGGTCGGCGCCAACTGCCGCCGCAACGGGCGCTGGCGCCATCCCCGCGGCCGCGGCAGCGTCCTTTGACGAAGCTGGGCCAGAGGGGATTGCCTCCGCCTCTGGCGCGGGCGCCCCCGCGCCCGCATCGAGCAGCATGATCAGCGAGCCCTTGGACACCTTGTCGCCGATTTTGAGCTTCAGTTCCTTTACCACGCCGGCGGCGGGCGATGGGATTTCCATCGTGGCCTTGTCCGATTCCACCGTGATGAGCGAAGTCTCCTTCTCCACCGCATCACCCGGCTTGACCAGCACCTCGATGACATCGACATCCTTAAAGTCGCCGATGTCCGGGACTTTGATCTCGACCGCGTCGTTCATTCAATTCCCCGTTTCAGTTTGATGGCGTGCGCTGCGCAGAGCACGGCCGAACTCTGGTCGAACTCGATTTGCGGCCGGCGCATCAGAGCAATGAGCGGCGGATGTCGGACAGCACCGACGCGAGATAGGAAGTAAAGCGCGCGGCAGCGGCGCCGTCGATGACGCGGTGATCGTAGGACAGCGACAGCGGCAGCATCAGCCGCGGCACGAACTGGCCGGCCTCGTCTTTTCCACCAACCCACACCGGGCGCATCGCCGATCTGGACACGCCGAGAATGGCTACTTCTGGGGCGTTGATGATGGGCGTGAAGGCCGTGCCGCCGATGCCGCCCAGGCTGGAGATGCTGAAAGTTCCGCCCTGCATGTCGCCCGGCTTGAGTTTTTTATCGCGCGCGAGTTTGGACATTTCCGCGAGTTCCCGCGCGAGGTCGTACACGCCCTTGCGGTCGGCATCGCGTATCACCGGCACTACCAGGCCGTCGGGCGTGTCCACCGCCACGCCGATGTGGAAATATCTCTTCAGCACCAGGTTCTCGCCGCCGCGGTCGAGCGAGGCATTGAACTCCGGATACTGGCGCAAGGCGGTGATGCAGGCCTTGATCATGAAGGCGAGCATGGTGAGCTTGAAGCCCTGCTTTTCGCTCGCTGCGCCGCTTTCCTTGCGGAAAGCCTCGAGCTCGGTAATGTCGGCCTCGTCGAACTGGGTCACATGCGGTATCGAAATCCAGTTGCGGTGCAGGTTCGCGCCGGAGAGCTTCTTGATGCGCGACAGCGGCTTTGATTCGACCGGGCCGAATTTGGCGAAATCCACCTGCGGCCATTCAGGCAGATTGAAGGGGACGCCGCCCGCCGCGGCCGCGGCCGCGGCGGGCGCCGGCGTCTGGGTGATGATGCCCTTGACGAAAGCCTGTACGTCTTCCTGGGTAATGCGGCCTTTTGGGCCGGATCCGCGCACCTTGGACAGATCGGCGCCGAGTTCGCGCGCGAATTTGCGCACCGAAGGACTGGCGTGCGGCTTGAACACGGGCACATCGGCGACGGGTGCCGGCGGCACCGGCGCGGGCCTGGGTATCAGTATCGGCACGGCCGCCGGCTCGGTCGCGGGCGCCGCCGCAGGCTTCGGCGCCGGCGCGGATGGCGCGAAAAGCTCCGCGGACTCGGGCGGCCGCGCCGCGGGAGCTTCGCTTTCGCTTGCTTCCAGCAGCAGTATCATGCTGCCTTCGGCGACCTTGTCGCCCAGCTTGACTCTCAGCTCTTTCACCACGCCTGCGGCGGGTGATGGGATTTCCATGGTCGCCTTATCCGACTCGAGCGTGATCAGCGAGGCCTCCTTGACCACCGTATCGCCGGGCTTGACCAGGATCTCGATGACATCGACGTCCTTGAAATCGCCGATGTCGGGAACCTTGACTTCCGTGATGCCGGACATGGTTGTTCCTTCTACGCCGTCACCGGACTGGGCTTGTTCGGATCGATGCCGTATTTCTTGATCGCCGCCGCGACCACCATCGCCTTGATGTCGCCCTGATCGGCAAGTGCCTTCAACGCGGCCAGCGCGACCCAGTGGCGGTCGACCTCGAAGAAGTCGCGCAATCGCTCGCGCGTGTCGGAACGGCCAAAGCCGTCGGTGCCGAGCACGCGATACGCCCTGCCCCTGGGGATGAAGGGGCGGATCTGTTCGGCGAAGGTCTTGATGTAATCGCTGGAGGCCACGACCGGACCGGAACTGCCTTTGAGATTTTTCTCGACCCAGGACTCGCGCGGCGCCTCGGTGGGATGCAGCAGGTTCCAGCGCTCGCAGTCCAGGCCCTCGCGGCGCAACTCGGTGAAACTGGTGCAGCTCCAGATATCGGCGCTCACGTCCCAGTCCTTCGCCAGCAGCTCGCCCGCGGCGATGACTTCGCGCAGGATGGCGCCCGAACCGAGCAACTGCACCCTAAGCGGCTTGTCCGCTCCCGCCTTGGCCTTGTGCTTGGCGCCGGCCTTGAATAGATACATTCCCTTGATGATCCCTTCCCCGGCGCCTTCGGGCAGACCCGGGTGCGGGTAGTTCTCGTTCATCACGGTGATGTAGTAGAACACGTCTTCCTGCTTGCTCACCATGCGCCTCAGGCCGTCGTGGATGATCAGCGCCAGCTCGTAGCCGAAGCTCGGGTCGTAGGAGATGCAGTTCGGGATCACCGAGGAGAGCACGTGCGAGTGTCCGTCCTCGTGTTGCAGGCCCTCGCCGTTCAGGGTGGTGCGCCCGGCGGTGCCGCCGAGGAGGAAGCCGCGGCAGCGCTGGTCGCCCGCGGCCCAGGCGAGGTCGCCGATGCGCTGCAGCCCGAACATCGAATAGAAAATGTAGAAGGGCACACTGACCACGTTGGTCGTGCTGTAGGAGGTGGCGGCGGCGATCCAGGAACAGAACGCGCCCGCCTCGTTGATGCCTTCCTCCAGGATCTGCCCGGCCTTGTCCTCGCGGTAGTAGGTCACCTGGTCGCGGTCGACGGGCACGTATTTCTGGCCCTCCGAGGAGTAGATGCCGAGCTGGCGGAACATGCCTTCCATTCCGAAAGTGCGCGCTTCGTCCGGAACGATGGGCACGATGTGCTTGCCCAGGCTCTTGTCGCGCAGGAGCGCGTTCAGAATGCGCACGAAAGCCATGGTGGTGGATATCTCGCGCTCGGTGGCTTTCAGTACCGCGTCCAGCGCCGACAGCGGCGGCACCTCGGGCACGGTGTCGGCTTGGCGCCGGCGGCTCGGCAGGTAGCCTCCGAGCGCCTGGCGGCGCGCATGCAGGTATTTGATCTCCGGCGAATCAGCCGGCGGAACGTAGAACGGCAACTCCTCCAGCTTGTCGTCCGGGATAGGGATGTTGAATCGGTCGCGAAACTGGCGGATGGACCCCGTGTCCATTTTTTTCTGCTGGTGGGTGGCCATCTTGCCTTCGCCGATCTTGCCCATGCCGAAACCCTTGACCGTCTTGGCGAGTATCACCGTGGGCTGGCCCTTGTGCTTCATCGCCGCGGCGTAGGCGGCATAGATCTTGTGCGGATCGTGGCCGCCGCGGTTCAGGCGCCAGATATCGGCATCGCTCATCTTCGACACCAGTTCCAGCAGCTTCGGGTGCTTGCCGAAGAAATGCTTACGCACGAAGGCGCCGTCGTTGGCCTTGAAGTTCTGATATTCGCCATCGACGGTCTCTTCCATGATGCGCAGCAGGATGCCGTCCTTGTCGTGCGCCAGTAGCGGGTCCCAGTATGAGCCCCAGATTAGCTTGATCACGTTCCAGTCGGCGCCGCGAAAATCGCCCTCCAGCTCCTGGATGATCTTGCCGTTGCCGCGCACCGGGCCGTCCAGGCGTTGCAGGTTGCAGTTGACGACGAACACCAGGTTGTCGAGCTTTTCGCGCGCCGCCATGCCTAGGGCACCCAGCGATTCGGGCTCGTCGGTCTCGCCGTCGCCGAGGAAGGCCCACACCTTGCGCTTCTCGGTATTGGCCAGGCCGCGCGCGTGCAGGTACTTGAGGTAGCGCGCCTGGTAGATCGCTTGGATCGGACCGAGGCCCATCGACACGGTGGGAAACTGCCAGAAGTCCGGCATGAGCCAGGGATGCGGATAGGAGGTGACGCCCTTGCCGTCGACGTCGCGGCGGAAATTCACCAGTTGCTCCTGGGTCAGGCGCCCTTCGAGCAAGGCGCGCGCGTAGACGCCCGGAGCGGAATGGCCCTGGAAATAGATCAGATCACCCCCGTGTTCGGCGCTGGGGGCGTGCCAGAAATGATTCTGGCCGATGCCGAACAGCGTGCCCACCGAGGCGAAGCTGGCGATGTGACCGCCGAGATCACCTTCGGCCTTGTTCGCCTTGGCCACCATGATCATCGCGTTCCAGCGGCAGTAGGCGCGGATGCGGTCCTCCAGCGCCGCATCGCCCGGCGAGCGCTCCTCCATGTGCGGCGGAATGGTGTTGAGATAGGCCGTCTGCGCCTTGTAGGGCAGGTAGGCGCCCGAGCGGCGCGCCTTGTCGATCAATTTTTCCAGCAGGTAGTGGGCGCGTTCGGCGCCCTCGCGCTCCAATACCGCTTCGAGCGCATCCAGCCATTCCTGCGTCTCCAGGGAATCAGGATCGTTGGCGGCTGGAGTATCGGGAACGGCTGACATGGCGGCTCCTTGCTTGCTGCGGCGGCGGCGCGTGCCAGCGCTCGGGTAGCGGGGGAACATCGGCTGCACGCCCCGCACAAGCCGCGTTCATCGCGGGTTACATGATTCCGGCCTGATATTATACAGGGAGGGGAGCACGCGTCGGTCGGCGGGACGGCGCGCCGACCGGAACCGCGTCTGCGTTGCTGGCCGGGTTGGTGCGGTTCCTGCAAGCGAGTCCGGCACAGATGAACAACTGCGAGCACAAAGATGGCCACGACCGAACTTAACCCCTTGCTGGATTTCACCGGCTTGCCCCGATTTGCGTCGATCAAGACCGAGCACGTCACGCCCGCGGTCGAGTTGCTGCTGGCGGAAAACCGCGCGCGAATCGAGGACCTGACGCGGCCGGGGATCCCGGCCACCTGGGCCGGTTTCGTCGCGCCTCTGGAGGACGCGAACGAGCGGCTGGCGCGCGCCTGGGGTGTGGTCGGCCATTTGCACGGCGTGCTCGACTCGCCCGAACTGCGCGCGGCTTACAACGCCAACCAACCCAAGATCGTGCAGTACTACACGGAGCTGGGCCAGAACCTGGTCCTGTTCGAAAAATACAAGGCGCTCAAGGCCTCAGCCGAATACGCCACGCTCACGCCGGCGCAGCGTAAAATCGTCGACAACGAGATCCGCGATTTCCGCCTCTCCGGCGCGGAGTTGGCGCTGGACAAGAAACGGCGCTTTGCCGCGATCTCGGAGGAATTGGCGCGCCTCGCCACCAAATTCTCGGAAAACCTGCTCGACGCCACCAACGCGTTTTCACTCCACGTCGAGGACCGGGCGAAGCTCGCCGGCATCCCCGAGGACGTGCTCGAAACGGCGCGCGCCGCCGCGGACAAGGACGGCAAGTCCGGCTGGAAATTCAGCTTGCAGGCGCCCGCGTACGTGCCCTTCATGCAATATGCCGCCGAGCGTGGACTGCGCGAACAAATGTACCGGGCCTATGTCACGCGGGCGAGCGAGTTCGGCAAGCCGGAACTCGACAATACGCCGTTGATCACGCAAATACTCAGGCTGCACCATGAAGCGGCGCAACTACTCGGTTACGCCAATCACGCCGAAGTCTCGCTGGTGCCGAAAATGGCGCAGACGCCGCGGCAGGTGCTCGATTTCCTGAACGACCTCGCTGCCAAGGCCCTGCCTTTCGCCAGGAAGGACTACGCCGAACTGGGCGCATTTGCCGCGGCCGAACTGGGTCTGGACAAACTCGAGGCCTGGGACCTCGCCTACGCCTCGGAAAAATTGCGTGCCGCGCGCCACGCTTTTTCCGATCAGGAAGTGAAGCAGTATTTTCCGGAAGCGCAGGTGACGCAAGGGATGTTCCGGCTGGTGGAGACGATTTTCGGCGTGCGCATCCAGCCCGATCAGGCGCAGACCTGGGATCCGGCGGTGCGTTTTTTCCGCATCAGCGATTTGCAGGGAAACCTGCTCGGCCAGTTCTATCTCGATGCGTACGCGCGCGACACCAAGCGCGGCGGCGCCTGGATGGACGAGGCCATCAGCCGCCGCAGACTGGACGGGCGCGTGCAAACTCCGGTGGCCTACCTCACCTGCAATTTTTCGGCGCCCGTCGGCAGCAAACCGGCATTGTTCACCCACGACGAGGTATTGACGCTGTTCCACGAATTCGGCCATGGCCTGCACCATCTGCTCACCCGCATTGATTATGTCGGCGTGTCGGGCTTGCACGGAGTGGAGTGGGATGCGGTCGAACTGCCGAGCCAGTTCATGGAGAATTTCTGCTGGGAATGGGAAGTGCTCGCGCGCATGACTGCGCATGTCGATAGCGGCGAGCCGCTGCCGCGCGCACTGTACGACAAGATGCTCGCGGCAAAGAATTTCCAGAGTGGCATGCAGACGGTGCGGCAGTTGGAATTTTCGCTGTTCGACATGCATCTGCATTACGATTTCGACGTCCATGGCAGCAAAACACCGCTGCAGTTGTTGGATCAAATCCGCAGCCGGGTGGCGGTGGCGATGCCGCCGGCGTACAACCGTTTCCCCAACAATTTCTCGCACATCTTCGCCGGCGGCTACGGCGCGGGCTATTACAGCTACAAGTGGGCCGAGGTGCTTTCGGCCGACGCCTATGGCCTGTTCGAGGAGAACGGCGTGCTCGATGATCGCAGCGGCAGGCGCTTCCGCGACGAGATCCTGGCGGTAGGCGGAAGCCGGCCCGCGCTCGAGTCGTTCAAGGCGTTTCGCGGCCGCGAGCCCACGGCCGATGCGCTGCTGCGGCACAACGGCATGATTGGCGCCTGAGCGCGGGTGTTGGTCGTCGGTGTCAACATGCAACAAGAAGACGAAGAACAGAACTGCAGCGACGCGCGGGGGAACCACCGGCTATCCGAAGACTGGCGCGCCGTGACGAACATCCGAATGCCGCCGGCCTGATGCCCCGCCTGCCGTTGCAACGCTAACGGCAGCCGTTCTCCCTCGGGCGCTAGCGCCACCCGGCACACTGGCCCCCGAGTCGTCCATTCCAGTCGACGATGCTCCGCCCCGTCGGGGGTGCATAAACAAAATACCTGCCGCGAATTCCTATATCTAATTGAAAGTTCTCGGCAAAATATTTTTCTTGCGTAAGTATGTACATGGAAAATGTACTTCGGCGAGGACAACTGGGCTTCCGCGCTCGCGCCCGTAGCATCGATTTGTCGGATTAAGCAATTGATAATCAGACGTAAAAAACCGCATTCAGCCCGCCTGGCATAGAGGTTGCGTTATCAAGGACGAAAGGATAGCTGCGAGGTGAGGAAAATGGGCGACAAAACCAAGATTCTGGTCGTGGATGATGAAGAAGTAGTGCGTCTCAGCCATATCAGGACCCTAGCGAGCATCCACTGCGACGTGGAAGTGGTCCGGGATGGGAAGGAAGCGCTGCAGGTGATGGAGCGGCGTCCGGTGGATGTAGTGCTGCTCGACCTTCGCATGCCGGGGATGGACGGCATGTCGGTTCTCAAAATGATCAAGCACAGATGGCCGGAAACCGAAGTGGTCATCATCACCGGCTACCCGACCGTAGAAACCGCCAAGGAGGCGGTCCGGCTGGGGGCATACGACTACTTGGCCAAACCGGTTGGTCCGGATGAGATCATCAACGTGGCGAACGGCGCCATGACGCAGAAGAGGTGGGCCCTGCATGAAGACCAAACGGGACAGGATGAAGGAATCGGTTCGAGTACCGCTTCCAGTTTAAAACCAGCAGTTTCGCTTATTGAAACAAGGAGAAATGGTCATGAGTGCCTTACGCAAAGTTCTGGTAGTTGACGATGACCCGGTGGTCGGCAAGAGTTTCGACCGGGTTCTTTCCGGCAAGGGCTACGCGGTGATTACCGCCGGCAATGCACAGGAGGCGCTGAACAAGCTCGACGCGGAAGACTACGATGTCGTATACGCCGATATCAAGATGCCGGGGATGAGTGGTCTCGAGATGGCCGAGCGGGTCAAGGAAAGACGCCCCTGGCTGCCGGTGGTCATAGTCACCGGCTATGGCTCGCCTGACAATGAAGCCCGGGCCGAAGCGGCGGGAGTGTCCGGGTTCCTGCGCAAACCTCTTTCACCTGAAATGATCGAAGGCAGCGCGCAGAAGGCCTTTTCCGAGAGAGATGTGACGGCGCACGGCGTGACCGAAGCCGCCGTGATCGCGCAGCCTGCCGCGGCGCCGGCGCATAGACGAGCAAGAAACGCTATCGGCTTCCTGAAAAACGTCGCCCTCTTTTTCGCGGCGCCTTTCGTCGGGCTCGCCTACATTCTAGCGTTCCCCGTCGTCGGCCTCGGCATGCTCGCCTGGACGGCCATTCAGGCGCAGAAGAAGAAATCCGAAGAAGCCACCAAAATCCAGCCGGCGGCGCCGGCCAAACCGAACGCGCTGAAAACCGTCACAATGATGATTGCCGCGCCTTTGATCGGACTTGCTTTTGTCGTCGCCGGGCCGATCGTTGGGCTTGGATTGCTCCTCTGGTTCGGCTTCCAAGCCTGGGGCAAACTCGGCGCCAAGGCATTGGCAAACGGGTCCGAAATAGAGTAAGACGACACCACGCATCAACCAGCTCAGGCAGGCGCCGGGGGAGCTAAGCGCCCCCGGCGATTTTTTGCAGGATGAACCAAAAAAGAACAAGGGGAACATATGGCAGGCTCCCGAAAAGTGAACACGATGAGCATGGCGACGCTTCACCGAAACCTCGTCAAAGCCGCCTTCGCGGCGCTTCTCATGCTGTTGCCGGCGAGGCTCATGGCAGCCGACGCCGCACCGGCTGATAAACTGTCCGACGGCGACAAGCAGTGTCTCGGCTGCCACGGGTTTGAAGGACCCAAGAAGGAACTGCCCGGCGGAAAAGTGCTCTCTCTGCACGTTCGGGGCGACGGCTTTGCCAAATCCGTCCATGGCGCGATCGGCTGCACCTCCTGCCACGCCGATGTGGACCTCAAAACCCATTCCCAGAAGCCGAAAACTATCGCCAGCAGCCGCGAATACTCGGTCGCAATGACCAAGGTCTGCGGCGGCTGCCACGCCGACGCATTGAAGCAGAACGAGACCAGCGTTCATGCAATGCTGCTGGCGAGCGGCAACCCGTCGGCCCCGATATGCACCGACTGCCACGGTTCCCACGCGGTCACTCCCAAGACCGCCTATGACACCTGCGTGGGATGCCATCTGGCGGCGATGGATGCCCACCGGAAATGGCTCCCGAACGCGGGATTGCACTTGGAGGTCGTATCCTGCGCCGCCTGCCATGCGCCGGCGGCTCAGCGCATGGTTGACCTCAGGCTCTACGACGGCGCGACAAAGAAGTGGGTTGCGGAGAAGGAAGGCAAGCCGGAATTCGAGAAGACGGCCCGCGCCGCCGACACCGATGGCGACGGCTTGGATGCGATGGAGCTGCGAAAACTGATCGGCCAACTGAACCGTGACGAGGCGGCGCAGCCGAAGAACCTGCGCGGCCGGATCGAGCTTCGCATAGGAGGGGAGGCACACCAGCTTTCGGGCAAGAGCAAAGCGATCAAGGACTGCGCGATCTGCCACCGGCAGGGAGCCGAGCCTTTCCAGAACGTCGCCATTTCGATTTTCAGCGCCGATGGCAAACCGCTGCGCTATAAAGCGCAGAAGGAGGTTCTCGGTTCAGTGCTTTCGGTGGACTCGCTGCGCGAGTTTTACGCCGTCGGCGGCACCCGCAACATTCTGCTGGATATACTTCTGGTCCTCGCCGTGCTCGCCGGCCTGACCGTCCCGATCGGGCACCAAGTCCTGAAAATAATCGTCAAGGGGGAATTGGAGCGTGCGGCGCGACAGGACAAGGCGGCAAAGGGGCGGGATCAGCCCTAATCTAGCGTTAGCCCTGTCCATCACATCACGAGACGCGCTGGGAAAAAACAACAGGAGTAAAACCATGCAAAGAATCTACGTTCATCCGTTTCCGGTCAGACTCTGGCACTGGATCAACGCAGTCGGTTTCGTGGCGATGATGCTCACCGGCACCCAGATTCGGTACGTCGGAATCATCGACCTGATGTCCTTCAGGACCGCGGTCACGGTGCACAACTGGATTGGGTTCGTGCTGATCGGAAATTACTTTATCTGGCTGCTGTTCTACCTGTTTACGGACAAGATCAGGGTCTATCATCCGGAATTGAGCCCGACCAAGCATTTCAAGGCCAGTTTCCGCCAGTTGCAGTATTACGGCTACGGCATATTCAAAGGCAGCCCCAATCCGCATCAGGTGAGCGCTTACGACAAGTTCAACCCGATGCAGAGCATGATGTACCAGGTGGTCATGTTCCTGCTCGTTCCCCTTCTGGCCGTTACGGGCGTCCTGCTATGGGACGTTCAAGGTTTTTACGGGGCGGTGGATTTCTTCGGCGGGATTCGCGTGGTCGACACGGTGCACGTGCTGATCTACATCTTCTTCGCCTTTTTCATTTTCTTCCACGTTTATATGGGAAGCCTCGGCCACACGCCCACGGCGCACTACAAGGCGATGTTCGTCACCGGCTACGAAGAAATCGAGGAAGAACCGGGCCACGGCGGGGCAACGAAGCGGTAGCCGGAAGCATGACCCTCCTCGGCTGACCGCCAGGGTCGGGGTCGGGAAATTCCAGCGGGCCATCCTCAGGCGTGTCCGCGCGCGCTCACCGGGATCCGTGCGGCCCCGGCGTCCGCCTCAGCCGGCTTCCGGCGCGTCGGGATCCTGTTCGGTACCGCGAATCCGGATATCGTATTTCTTCATCAGCGCCTGGAAATTGGCGCGCTGCATGCCGGTTTCCTCGGCGCTCCTGGTCACGTTCCAGGCGTTTCTCTTCAGCGCTTCGAGTACGAACAGCTTTTCGATGTTCTCGACCGATTTCTCTCGCGTGACTTTCTTGATCCGCTTGAGTTCGTCGCTGGTTCTGGGCACATCGATGTCGAACTTCGGCAGCGATTCGATGATATTTGCCAAGTGAGCCTGGCGCACGACCTTGTCGGTGGCAAGAATTGCGGCACGGTGTATCGTGTTTTCAAGTTCGCGCACATTCCCGGGCCAGTCATGATGCATCAGGGCGCTCATGGCGCCTTCCGAAAACTCCGTCACTTTTTTTCCCAGATCCTCGCTGAAGACCCTGAGGAAATGGAAAGCCAGCGGGGGGATGTCGTCCCGGCGTTGCCGCAGCGGCGGTACCTGAATCGGAAATATATTGATGCGATAGAAAAGATCTTCACGGAAAGTCCCATCGGCCACCATCGCCTTGAGATCCTTGTTGGTAGCGGTGATAAGCCTGAAGTTGGCGCTCTGCGTCCGGGTATCTCCCACCGCCTTGAATTCCCGCTCCTGGATTACCCGCAGGAGTTTCGCCTGAGTGGCGAGGGAAATGTTTCCGATTTCGTCCAGGAACAGACTTCCGCTGTCCGCGACCTCGAACATGCCCTTCTTGTTGACCACCGCGCCGGTAAAGGATCCCTTGACGTGCCCGAACATCTCGCTTTCCAGCAGGTTTTCGCTCAGCGAATTGCAGTCGACCGCCACAAACGGCTTGTCCTTGCGCAGACTGTTGTAGTGAATGGCGCGCGCAATCAGTTCCTTGCCGGTGCCGCTCTCCCCGGTGAGCATGACGGTGCTGTTGGTAGGCGCGCACTTTGCGATCAGCCTATAGACATTTTGCATCTGCGGGCTCGATCCGATGATGTTTTCGAATCGGTATTTGGAACTGAGCTCGCTTCTGAGTTCGAGGTTTTCCTGCAGCAGTTGCCGCCTCTCCAGCGCGCGCTTTACCACGAGCTTCAGCTCGTCCGGATCAAACGGCTTGGGCAGATAGTCAAACGCCCCGAGCTTCATCGATTTCACCGCCGTCTCGATCTGGGACAGCCCGGTTACCATGATCACGTCGATGTCCGGGTGCGTCTCCTTCACCCTGCGCAGCACTTCCAGGCCGTCCATCTTGGGCATCATGATGTCGAGGATGAGCACGTCGTAATGGCTGTCGTCGATTTTCTTCAGCGCTTCCAGGCCGTCCTGGACCGCCTCCACCTCGTAGTCGGCATCGTCGCTCAGAATGCGCAGGCAACTCCGGATGACGATCTCTTCGTCGTCGACTACCAGTATCCTGACTTTCATTGATTGCTCCTGCTGCTTGCCGCCGCTCCCGCGGAAGGTTCCAGCGGGAGATAGACGCGAAAAATGGATCCCTTGCCCACCGTGCTTTCCACTTCGATTGTCCCGCCATGGGCCTTGACGATGCCGTGGCTGACCGAGAGCCCCAGACCCGTGCCCTTGCCCACTTCCTTCGAGGTGAAGAAGGGATCGAATATCCGCTTGAGGTTTTTCTCCGGAATTCCGCAGCCGGTATCGATGATCGAGATTTCCACCATGGGCACCGGTTCCATGCCCGGTTCGGGGCTCTTTGGTTGCGCAAACCGGCGGCTGCGCACGGTGATGCTGCCTTCCTGCTCGATCGCATGCTGGGCGTTGACGAGCATATTCATCATGACCTGCTTGATCAAGTCGGCGTCGACCCAGACGACGGGCAGATTCCGGTCGAGATCCAAGGCGATCTCGATATCGCGAAAAGACGCAGGCCGTTCGATGATGCGCGCCGTATCCTCGATGACCTGGTTGAGGTCGGTGAATTTCTTTTCCGGAGCCTTCTCGCGCGCGAAATCGAGAAGCCTCCTGATGATGGTGGCGCAGCGCTTGGTCTCCCGGATCACCAGATCGAGGTCTTCCGCGTCCGCGCTTCCGGCAGTCATCTTTTGGCGCAGGAGACTGGTGAAGGTGAGCACGCCGGTCAAGGGATTGTTCAGTTCATGCGCGATGCCGGCGGCGAGCAGTCCGACCGAAGCCAGCTTTTCCGTGCGCACGGTCTCGGCCTCCGCAATGCGCAGTTCCTGGGTTCTCTTTGCCACTTTCTGCTCCAACGTGTGACCCCATTCGCGCAGTTCCGACTGGGAATTTCGCAGGGCGACGGTCATGGCGTTGAAAGAGGCGGCCAATTGACCGAACTCGTCCTCGCTGCGCACCGGGATCGTCTGTTCCAGATTTCCAGTGGCGAGCCGCCTGGCTCCGGTTTCCAGGTCGCGCAAGGGCACATAGACCAGGCGGTGGACGAAAAAACCCACACTCAGGGCGGCAATGACGATGAACCCGAGGGACAAAGCTACCATGGTGATCGCGCTCGTGCGCATTTTTCGGTCGATGTCGTCGAGCGAATAGACGATGTCAAGGACGCCGAGAACCGACATGGACTTGCTGTGCTGATGGCAATTGGCCGTGTAGCAGGAGGGCTCGTTGCGGATGACGTCCATGCTGCCCAGCATGCGCCGCCCTTCCGGGGTGGCGAAGATGCGGGAGCGCTGGCTCTGCGGAACCTGCTCCAGGGACGCTTCGCTGAGGTGGCAGAGGACGCAGGCTTCGGCCTTCCGGTCCACCTTGAACCCTATTTCGGGCAGGTAGCTGGAGTGAATGATGGACCCGTCCTTGCTCAATATCCTGACCTTTTCAATGCTCCCCTGATTGCCCACGTCGCGGATGATGCGATCCACATAATTGGGTTGATTCGTAAGCATGGCGAAACGGGTGCTTTTCTTGATCACCTCGGAAATCTGCGCCACGTGACTCACCGCCTCCCGCAACATTTCATCGCGCTGATGGCGCACGACAAGCAGGGTGAATACGAGCATCGCCAGCGTCAGCGCGAGCGCCAGATAAAGCACGACTTTGAACTTGAGGGTTCTCGAGCGCATTCCTTCCCTTATCCTTTGTCAAGGTTCGGAGGGGATCGGAACGCGCTCTCGCTTCGGGGAGAAGCCATGACCAGGGTGGTTGGAAAACTCAATTAACCCGGGTACTCCGGGAATGGTCAGGCTAGCAGTTCCGCGACGGCGCCGGTTTGACCGGCATCAAACGAAGAGGCAGGAAACGCCTTTCACGCCGACCGCTACGCAGCTTGGATAGCGCGAAGCCGCCGGCAGACATGCGCCATTCGACAGCGGTTTCGCATAACAACGAGTAGGACGCCGCCGCTTAGGCTACCATCCACTTTACCGCCCCGACAAATTCGGCCTCGACGGGCTAGGCCTCGATCGGCCGGGCTGGGGCGAAGAACACGATACATCTACAATACGACGAAATGCCAAAGAGATGCATTGCATATGCGTATAGCGACGTGGAACGTCAACTCGCTCAAGGTGCGTCTGCCGCAGGTTTTGGACTGGTTGGCCAAGCACCGGCCGGATGCGCTGTGCCTGCAGGAGATCAAGCTCGAGGACGCGAATTTCCCCGAAGCCGCGATCCGGGCCGCCGGCTACTCGGCGGCGTTTTCGGGCCAGAAAACCTACAACGGTGTCGCCATTCTCAGCCGCGAGCCAGCCGCAAATATCGCATTCGGCATTGACGGACTCGATGACCCGCAGCGCAGGGTCATCAGCGCCGACGTCGGTGGCCTGCGTCTGGTCTGCGCCTATGTGCCCAACGGCCAGAGCCTCGATTCCGACAAATACCAGTACAAACTGAACTGGCTAGCAGCGTTCGCGACCTGGCTCGAGGGAGAATTGGCGGCGCATGCCCGCGTTGCCGTGCTGGGCGACTACAACATCGCTCCGGAGGATCGCGACGTACACGATCCCAAAGCCTGGGAGGGCCACGTCTTGGTGAGCCCGCGGGAGCGTGACGCCTTCCGCCGCCTGATTGATCTGGGTTTCCGGGACAGCTTCCGCCTGTTCGAGCAGCCGGAGAAATCCTACACCTGGTGGGACTACCGCATGCACGGCTTCAAGCGCAACCTGGGCCTGCGCATCGACCACATCCTGCTCGGCCGCGACCTCGCGGCGAACTGCGCCGCTTGCTCGATCGACCTCGAACCGCGCCGGCACGAACGCCCGTCCGACCACGCGCCGGTCGTGGCAGAAATCGAAAGCTGAACCAAGAACGATCAGTCGATCAGCTCGTACGCCGGCAGGGTGAGGAACTCGACGTAATTGTCGTCGGTGGTGATCCTGGAGAATAACTCCGCGGCTTTTTCGTATTTGCCCGCCTTCCAGCCCGCTTCGCCCAGGTAGGTTTTCACCTTGGGCAGTTCCTCGGCGAGCAGGCTGCGGAACAGTTCCTTGCTCGCCTTGCGGCCGTCGTCGAGCACGCCCTTGGGCGAACGGATCCACTGCCAGATCTGCGAGCGCGAAATTTCCGCGGTCGCCGCGTCCTCCATCAGGTTGAATACCGGCACGCAGCCGTTGCCGGCCAGCCACGCGCCCAGATACTGGATGCCGACGGAAATGTTGTTCCTCAACCCGACCTCGGTGATCGGCTGCTCGGGCTGGAAATCGAGCAGGCCCTTCGCGTCGAAACTCACCTGCGGGAGTTGCTTGCCGTACTGGTTCGGCTGCGGCATGTATTTATCGAATATCTCCTTGGCGATGGGTACCAGGCCCGGATGCGCCACCCAGGTGCCGTCGCAGCCGTCGGTCGCTTCGCGCTCCTTGTCGGCGCGCACCTTGGCCATGGCGGCGTCGTTTGCGGCCGCGTCGTTCTTGATCGGTATCTGAGCCGCCATGCCACCCATGGCCGGAGCGCCCCGGCGATGGCAGGTCTTCACCAACGTCAAGGCATAGGCGCGCATAAACGGCGCGGTCATGGTGACCTGGGAGCGGTCGGCGAGGCAGAAATTCTTGTTGGAGCGGAATTTCTTGATGCAGGAGAAAATGTAGTCCCAGCGGCCGATGTTGAGGCCGGCCGAGTGCTCACGCAGTTCCCACAGGATCTCGTCCATCTCGAACGCCGCGACCACGGTCTCGATCAGAACCGTGCCCTTGATCGAACCCTGCGGCACGCCCAGTTCGTTCTGCGCCATCACGAAGACCTCGTTCCACAGCCGCGCCTCGAGGTGCGATTCCATCTTGGGCAGATAAAAATAGGGGCCGGTGCCGCGCTTGAGCAGCTCCTTGGCGTTATGGAAAAAATAGAGCCCGAAATCGAACAGGCTGCCGGAGATTTGCTTGCCGTCGATGAGCACGTGCTTCTCGGACAGATGCCATCCGCGCGGGCGCAGGAGCAGCACCGCAATCTTGTCGTTCAGCTTGTACTGCTTTGCGTTCTGCTCGAAGGAAATTGTTCGGCGCACCGCATCGCGCAGGTTGATCTGCCCGTCGATCATGTTGAACCAGGTGGGGCAGTTGGCGTCCTCGAAATCGGCCATGAAAGTGGAAGCGCCGCTGTTGAGCGCATTGATCACCATCTTGCGGTCGGTAGGGCCGGTAATCTCGACCCGGCGGTCGAGCATGTCTGCGGGCTGCGCCGCGATCGTCCATTCGGAACTGCGGATGCTAGCCGTCCCGGGCAGGAAATCCGGCATTTTGCCCGCGTCGAACTCCTTTTGCCGCACCGCACGGGCGGCGAGCAGTTCCTGGCGGCGGGGTTCGAACCGGCGGCATAGTTTGGCCACAAAAGCGACGGCCTCCGGGCTGAGAATCTGCGCGAATTCTGCTGAGATGGGCCCGTGGATTTCCACGCCGCCGGGAAATTTCTCGCTCATTGATGGAACTCCGGGTTGCAGGTTGCGGAAAAAAATCGGTATTTTATTGCGCCGCGGCGCATTTCGCAATACGAATCGCATTCCGGATTGCGGAAATACGGGTCGCGCCAAAGGTCATTCGCCGGACCAAGCACCGTTACAACGGCGCGCGGACTAGCGGCGCCGGTGCCGCGGCGGTGTCAGCCGGCGTCGTCGGCGCCGCCCTTGGCATCCAATCCGAGTTCGGCGATCTTGCGCGTGATGGTGTTGCGGCCGATGCCGAGCAGGTTCGCCGCCTCAATGCGGCGCCCGCCGGTGCGCGCCAGCGCCCTCCCGATCAGGGCTTTTTCGAAGGCCTGCGCGAAACCGTCCAAAATGCCGGTTTCTCCGCGCGTGAAGGCGCGCTCGACCTCGTGCTCCAGGACACCCACCCAATCCGATTCCGGCGCAATGCCGTCCCCCGACTTCAGCTCCGGGGGCAAGTCGGCGACCTCGATGGTCTGCGTTGGCGCCATCACCGTCAGCCAGTGGCATAGGTTTTCCAACTGGCGCACGTTGCCCGGGAAATCCTGCGCCGCCAGATAGTTCATCGCCGTCTCCGACAGGCGTTTCCCCTCCGTGCCCAGCTCGCGAGCGCTATTCGCGAGGAAATGCTTCGCCAGCAGCGGAATGTCCTCGCGCCGCTCGCGCAGACTGGGCAGACGCAGCCGGATGACGTTAAGGCGATGGAACAGGTCTTTGCGGAATAAGCCCTGGCGCACGCACGCCTCCAGGTCCTGGTGCGTGGCCGCAATCACGCGCACATTTGCCTTGATCGGCTGGTGACCGCCGACGCGGTAAAATTGGCCGTCGGAGAGTACGCGCAACAGCCGCGTTTGCAGGTCAGCCGGCATGTCGCCGATTTCGTCGAGAAACAGCGTGCCGCCCTCTGCCTGCTCGAAGCGGCCGCGGCGCATCGCCTGCGCGCCGGTGAAGGCGCCACGCTCGTGACCGAACAGTTCCGACTCGAGCAGGTCCTTGGGCATCGCCGCGGCGTTAATCGCGACGAAGGGCTTCGCCGCGCGGTTGGAATGGCGGTGCAGCGCGAGCGCCACCAGCTCTTTGCCGCTGCCCGATTCGCCCGTGATCAGCACCGTGGCGTTGGACTGCGACAGCCTGCCGATGGCGCGAAACACCTCCTGCATCGACGGCGCCTGACCGAGGATTTCGGGTACGCTCTCCCGCGCCTCCTCGCCCTCGATCTCGCGCATGCTCTCGCCGATGGCGCGGCGGATTAGTTTCACCACCTGATCCACGTCGAAGGGCTTGGGCAGATACTCGAAGGCGCCGCCCTGGAATGCCGCCACCGCCGATTCGAGGTCCGAATAGGCGGTCATGATGATCACCGGCAGCCCGGGGTGGCGCTGCTTGATGTTTTGCAGCAGTGCCAAGCCCGAAGTGCCGGGCATGCGGATGTCCGACACCAGCACCTGCGGCGCGCCCTGTTCCAGTGCATCGAGCGCCTCCTGCGCCGCCGCAAAAGTCCTGTAAGGGATGCCCTCGCGCGCCAGGGCTTTTTCGAATACCCAGCGTATCGAGCGATCGTCGTCTATTACCCAGACTGGTTTCATGTTTTGACGATGGTTAATGGCAAATGGAAAACGGGCGGACGCGGGAGATTTCCGTTCGCAGCCTTCCTTATTGCCGATTGCCCCTTTACTCCAGTGGCAGCATGATGGTAAAGCAAGTGCGGCCCGGTATGCTGTCGCACGCGATCGTGCCGCGATGCTGTTGCACGAAAGTCTGCGACAGGGTCAGCCCCAGTCCGCTACCGCCGTCGCGGCCCGACACCAGGGGATAGAAGATCCGCTCGCGCAGTTCTTCCGGAATCCCCGGACCGTTGTCTATCACTCGCAATTCTAATGCCAGCTTGTAGCGCTGCTTGGCCAGCGTGACCTGACGCGCTGCGCGCGTGCGCAATTCGATATCACCCTCGCCGTTCAGGGCCTGTGCGGCATTGCGGGCGATATTGAGCACTGCCTGGATCAACTGCTCCTTGTCGCCATGAAAATCCGGCAGGCTGGCATCGTAGTCGCGCTCGATGCGGATGCCTGCCGGAAATTCGGCCAGCACCAAGCTTCTAACCCGTTCCAGCACTTCGTGGATATTCAACGGCGCGACCTGCGGTGGGCGATGCGGCGTGAGCAGGCGGTCCATCAGCGCCTGCAGCCGGTCAGCCTCCTTGATGATTACCTGGGTGTATTCGCGCAGTTCGGGCCGTTCCAGTTCACGCTCGAGCAGTTGCGCCGAGCCGCGCAGGCCTCCCAGGGGATTCCTGATCTCGTGCGCGAGATTCCGGATAAGCTCGCGATTCGCCTGCTGCTGGTCCATCTGCCGCTGCTCGCGTGCGATCCTGAGTTGCTGGTCCATGGGGCGAAACTCGATAAGCAAACGCGCGGTGGCATTCTCCGTCGGCGTGACCAGGCAATTCAACTGCAGGCTCGCCTGCCCGGGCCTGGTGAGGGTCAGGTCGCGGCCGGTGTAACTCCAGTTATGCCCCAGAACGTCGTTGAGGCTGACGATGACCTCGCCCGAATCGGTGAACAGTTGCGCCAACGGCTGGCCCACTACGTTTTTCAGGCTGAAGGCAAACATGCCTTCGGCAGCGGGGTTAGCGTAGATAACGCGCAAGTCATCGTCCACCAGGATGACCGAGGTGGCGAGCAGATCAAGGCCGGAAAAGGAACTGGCAGCCATATGAAAACAGTGCGGGACAGAAGAGATAAAACCAGGCGAAGCAGCGCGGTCGCTGCCCCTAGGAAAAACGCGCTTACTTGGCGTTGCCGAGCTCTTTCTTAAGAGCCTCGACATTCTTTTGATGCCGCTCGACTTCGTCCTTGTACTTCTGCAAGCGGTCGAGAACTCTCTGGTAATTCCTTTCATCGCCGGTGCGGATCCCTTCTTGCTCGGCCAACTCCGCCTTGGCCTGCGCGAGCGCCTTCTCTTCCCCGCTGAGTTCTTCCTCCAGAATCCTGCGGCGCGCGCCGTCCCGATTCTTTTGCGTGGCCGGGTCAACCTTGGGAAACCCCGCAGGCGAGGGGCTTGCCGCGGTTGCGCGCGGTGCCGGGGCGGCCGGAACCACCGAAATTTCGCGCATCACCAAGGTGCAGTTCTTTCCCTTGGCTTCTTCCTTCATGTTGGTGTAGGTGGCACGGCCGTTGGCGTCGATACACTTGAAGGTATCCCCCCACGCTGGCGTTGCGAGCGCCAGCGTCAGCGCGGCCGCCAAACCGGAACATCCAATGCGACAAACCATTATGTCGAAGCCGTTGAGAAGGGAGTTTAAGTCTATGCCAACATCAAACTGATTTCAAATCGTTTCTTGGCCTGTTTCTCCGTTGGCGAGCGCGCATCTACGGCATCGCGTCCTGTTGCGGGACAAAAAAGGCGGGAGGGTTCCCGCCTGTCCGAGCCGGCTATTAGCAACTGTAGTACATGTCGAATTCGAGCGGATGAGTGGTCATGCGGAATCTGGTGACTTCTTCCATCTTTAGCGCGATGTAGGCGTCAAGCATATCCTCGGAGAATACTCCGCCGCGAGTCAGGAACTCGTGGTCCTTCTCCAGGTGCTCCAGCGCCATTTCCAGCGAAGAGCACACGTTCGGTACTTTTTTCGCCTGTGAAGGCGGCAGATCATACAGGTTCTTGTCGATCGGATCACCGGGATGAATCTTGTTCTGCACGCCGTCCAGACCCGCCATCAACATCGCGGCGAAGGCGAGATAGGGGTTGGCGGTCGGGTCGGGGAAGCGTACCTCGACGCGGCGCGCCTTGGGGTTGGTGACATTGGGGATGCGGCAGGCCGCGGAGCGGTTGCGCGCGGAATAGGCCAGGTTGATCGGCGCCTCGAAACCGGGCACCAGGCGCTTGTACGAGTTGGTGCCCGGGTTGGTGATGGCATTCAAAGCCTTGGCGTGCTTAATGATGCCGCCGATGTAGTACAGCGCGAAGTCGGATAGGCCGGAGTATTTGTTGCCGGCGAACATGTTCTCGCCGCCCTTCCAGATCGACTGGTGCACATGCATGCCGGAGCCGTTGTCGCCGACCACGGGTTTGGGCATGAAGGTGGCGGTCTTGCCGTAAGAATGCGCCACGTTCCACACCGTATATTTTAGGATCTGCATCCAGTCGGCTCGTTTCACCAGTTTCTCGAACTTGGTCCCGATTTCGCATTGGCCGGGCGCGGCTACTTCGTGGTGATGAACCTCGACTTCGACACCCTGTTGTTCCATCGCCAGGCACATCGCATTGCGGATATCCTGCAGCGAATCGGCGGGCGGCACCGGGAAGTAACCGCCTTTCACCGGCGCGCGGTGGGCCATGTTGCCACCTTCATATTCCTTCCCGGTGGACCAAGGGGCCTCCTCGGAATCGATCTTCACTGAACAGCCGGACATGTCCACGTTCCAGGTAACCGAATCGAACACGAAAAACTCCGGCTCCGGGCCAAAGTAGGCGGTGTCGCCCAGGCCGGTGGACTTGAGGTGGGCTTCGGCGCGCTTTGCCAGCGAGCGTGGATCGCGTTCGTAGCCCTTATGGTCGGCGGGCTCGACCACGTCGCAAGTAATGTTGAGCACGGTTTCGTCGGTAAACGGATCCAGCCGTGCGGTATCGGCATCGGGCATGAGCAGCATGTCGGAGGCTTCAATGCCCTTCCAGCCGGCGATCGATGAGCCGTCGAAGAAGTGCCCATCGTCGAATTTTTCCATGGTGAACTGCTTGGCGGGAACGGATACATGCTGCTCCTTGCCGCGGGTATCGGTGAAGCGAAGATCGACGAACTTCGCCTCCTTGTCCTTGATCTGTTTCAATACGTCGGCTGGGGACATGGCCATTTATTTCTCCTCAATAACCAGTTAAAGATAATAGATTACGGCAAACGGAGGGTCACGCAGCAGAAAACATGCCATCCGACCAAACGCGAGCAGCGCATTGTGCCATAAGCGACATGGGATTGTGAACATCGTCTCGACCGCCCTGATTTAGTGCAAACGGCTACTTTTCGCACAGATTTTGTGCATGACTGCCTAAATGTACTTTGGATGCCCGGTTTCTTTGTTACGTCCATGCCTTATACTTTTCTTCCGGAAAATCAGGATGGTCAGCAAGTAATCATGGAAACCACGCATGAAATCCTAGCCAAGGCGCGAGCGCGAGCGCGGCAATCGAACCTGCCTTACGCCGGCGCATTGCTGCCGGCCGAAGCCTACGTGCTCATGCAAAGCCTGCCTGAAGCCAAACTGGTGGATGTGCGCACTCGCGCCGAATTGGACTGGGTAGGCCAAGTGCCGGGCAGCGTTGCGGTCGAATGGAATACCTGGCCGGGCGGCGGCCGCAATCTCAATTTCATCGCAGAATTCGAAACGCTGATCGGCAAGAATGCGATCGCCATGCTCCTTTGCCGCAGCGGCGTGCGCTCGCACCACGCCGCGATCGCAGTGACCCGGGCAGGCTATACCAATGCCTACAACGTATTGCAGGGCTTCGAGGGCGACAAGGACCCGAGCGGGCAGCGCAACACGCTGGGCGGATGGCGCGCCGCCGGTCTGCCCTGGACGCAGAGCTGACCCACGCGGCCCTGAACGGCTGCTTCCAATGAATCGTTCCAGCCGATGCTACCCGCACTGGGTTGGCGCGATAGGTGCATTTGCGCTGCATGCGTCGTCACAAAGTTTGCAGCGCGTCGCCTAGCCCTCTCTAATTACTGTTGCCATGCGGTAGAGATCGGACGTTGGTGGGAAAGCCATTCCTGGCGGAGTATTCGACTGCGGTTCGCCGCAAACATCTCGCTGCTGGCACGCTTGTTGCGAGTGTCTCCCCAATAACTTTTTGGGGAGACACATGTGTCCGCCTTTTCTGACCCGTACGACCCAAACCGCAAACTAGGTGTTGCCTGTAATTGCGGCAAGCACGCAAGCCAGGTCGAACACGATTCGTCCGATGACCTGGCTTGCGCCGATCCCGAGGTTCTATCCAACCGGGTAATCGAATCCACCATGGTGCGAGCGCTGTTCCCGCACGACGAGACGCGGCGCAGGTTCATCCGCGCCGTGGGCGTGAATACCGCCATGGCCGCGATCGCCGGCGTGCTTCCCATCGGCGCGATGCAGGCCCTGGCGCAGGAGAGGAAGTCCCTGGCGAAGACCGAGCTCAAGATCGGTTTCATCCCGATCACCTGCGCCACGCCGCTGATCATGGCCGACCCGCTCGGTTTCTACAAGAAGGAAGGGCTCAAGGTCACGCTCAACAAGACCGCCGGCTGGGCACTGATCCGCGACAAGATGCTGAACAAGGAACACGATGCGTCACACTTTCTTTCGCCGATGCCGCTGGCGATCTCGATGGGGGTGGGGTCGGCGGCGCAGCCGATGCGGGTAGCGACGATCCAGAACATCAATGGCCAAGCCATCACCCTGCACATCAAGCACAAGGACAAGCGCGACCCGAAGCAATGGAAGGGCTTCAAGTTCGCGGTGCCCTTCGATTATTCAATGCATAATTTCCTGTTGCGCTACTACGTGGCAGAGCACGGGCTCGACCCGGACAGGGACATCCAGATCCGCGTCGTGCCGCCTCCGGAAATGGTCGCCAACCTGCGCGCCGGCAATCTCGACGGCTACCTCGGGCCGGATCCGTTCAATCAGCGCGCGGTCTACGACGAGATCGGTTTCATCCACATACTGTCGAAAGAACTCTGGGACGGCCACCCCTGCTGCGCTTTCGGCGTATCGGACCAGTTCATCAAAGAGAATCCCGACACCTTCGCCGCGCTTTACCGTGCCGTGCTCAGCGCCGCGCGCATGGCGCGCGACCCCAAGAACCGGTCCCTCATCGCCAAGGTAATCTCACCCGCCAACTATCTGAACCAACCCGAGACCGTCGTCGAGCAGGTGCTGACGGGCAAGTTCGCCGACGGCCTGGGCAACGTCAAGAACGTGCCCGACCGCGCCGACTTCGACCCTTTCCCCTGGCACTCCATGGCCGTGTGGATCATGACGCAGATGAAGCGCTGGGGCTATATCAAGGGCGATGTCAATTACAAACAAATCGCCGAGCAGGTATTCCTCGTGACCGAAGCGAAAAAACGCATGGCCGAGCTCGAGATGAAATCGCCCGCGACGAGCTATGCAAAATTTAAAGTCATGGGCAAGGAATTCGACCCGGCCCAGCCGGAGAAGTATCTAGGCAGTTTCGCCATCAAGAAGGCGGCGGCATGAGCCTGCGAGCGGGGCTCCCGCTCCGGGGGGCGGGCAAGGCGGATGCCGCCGGCCCCCGAAAGCAGCGTCTGCCGAACCAGCCCGTTCGTCCGCAGGAGGCCTGAGATGATCAAATCGGAAGCCCTGCGCGCGGGCATCCTGTCGCTCATGTTCCTGCTCGTGCTGCTCGGCATCTGGCATGTCGCCACCCTGCCGAAGGAGCAGGCCGCAAGCGCCAACGACGAGTATGCCAAGCTGATGGGCAAGGGTGCGGTCAAGACCACCGGCTTTCCCACCCCGGCGCAACTGGGCGAGACGGCGTTGAAGCATATTTCCGATCCATTCTACGACAAGGGCCCGAACGACAAGGGCATCGGCATCCAGCTTGGGTTCTCTCTGGCGCGGGTCGGGCTCGGTTTCGCGCTCGCGGCCCTGGTTGCAATCCCGCTAGGCTTCGTCATCGGCATGTCACCGCTCATCTACCGCGCGCTCGACCCGTTCATACAGGTGCTGAAGCCGATTTCGCCGCTCGCCTGGATGCCGCTTGCGCTCTACACCATCAAGGACTCGTCGATCTCGGGCATATTCGTGATTTTCATCTGCTCGGTCTGGCCGATGCTGATCAACACCGCCTTCGGCGTCGCGGCCGTGCGCCGTGAATGGCTGAATGTGGCCAAGACGCTGGAAGTGAATGCCGTGCGCAAGGCGTTCCAGGTGATCCTGCCTGCCGCGGCCCCGACTATCATGACCGGCATGCGTATCTCCATGGGCATTGCCTGGCTGGTGATCGTGGCGGCGGAAATGCTGGTAGGGGGCACGGGCATCGGCTACTTCGTCTGGAACGAGTGGAACAATCTGTCGCTCACCAACGTGATTTTCGCCATCCTGACGATCGGCCTGGTCGGCATGCTGCTCGACCTCGTCTTCGGACGGCTGCAGAACCTCGTGACCTACGTCGAGTAGGTGGCGCCATGGCATTTCTCGATATTAATGGATTGTCCAAGACCTACGCCGGCAGCGACGGCAAGCCCTTTGCCGTGTTCGAAAACGTGAGTTTTCATATCGACAAAGGCGAGTTCGTCTGCATCGTCGGCCACTCCGGCTGCGGCAAGACCAGTATCCTCAACGTGCTCGCCGGCCTGGATCAGGCCAGCGCGGGGGTCGTGGTCATGGACCAGCGCGAAGTGGCCGGGCCGAGCCTGGACCGCGGCGTGGTGTTCCAGGGCCACGCGCTCATGCCATGGCTCTCGGTGATGAAGAACATTGCCTTCGCGGTGAAATCTCGTTGGCCCGACTGGAACCGGACCCAGGTGACGCTGCACTGCCAGAAATACATCGACCTTGTCGGCCTCACCGGCTCGGAGCACAAGAAACCGAGCGCGCTGTCCGGCGGCATGAAGCAGCGCGTCGGCATCGCCCGCGCCTTTGCCATCCAGCCCAAGATGCTGCTGCTGGACGAGCCCTTCGGCGCGCTCGACGCGCTTACCCGCGGCGTCATTCAGGACGAATTGCTCAAGATCTGCGCCGCGACGCATCAGACCGTGTTCATGATCACCCACGACGTGGACGAAGCCATTTTGCTCGCCGACAAGATCATGCTCATGTCCAACGGACCCGGCGCCGTGATCGCCGAAATCGTAGCCAACACCATGCCGCGCGGCCGCACGCGCAACGGCATACACCACGATCCGCAGTACTACCGGATACGCAATCACCTGGTTGATTTTCTGGTCAATCGCTCGAAACTGTTCCAGAGCGGCGAGGGCGGCGATCGCCCGAAACAGCCGCCGCTGGTCCGGCCGGGACTGGCAATCGACGCGTCGCCGATACAGCCTCGGTTGCACGGCGCCCATGGCAAGGTGACGCCATTGGTGGTCAGTCGCAAACACTGATTCATTTAACTCGAAGGGGGGAAAACACATGAAACCGATGACGCGCGAGGACGTCACCGCGCAGATCCATTCCGCCAAGGTCAAGAAAGGTATCAAGTGGGCCGACGTGGCGAAACAGGTCGGGCACAGCAAGGAGTGGACCACGGCCGCCTGCCTGGGACAGATGCAACTGACAAAGAAACAGGCCGAGATCGTGGGCAAGATCTTCGGCCTGTCGGATGAGGCGGTGGCCCACCTGCAGGTGGCGCCGTACAAGGGTTCGCTCCCCACTGCCGTTCCGACCGACCCGCTGATCTACCGCTGGTACGAAATCGTCAACGTCTACGGCGTCACGATCAAGGAACTGATCCACGAGGAGTTCGGCGACGGCATCATGAGCGCCATCGATTTCAGCATGGAGATCGCGCGCGAGCCCGATCCCAAAGGCGATCGGGTGCACGTCGTTCTCTCCGGAAAATTTCTTCCCTACAAAACCTATTGACCGGATATGACGCCGGCGTCGGCGCCCGGGTAGCCGGCAAATCGACCTGACTTCCCGCCCTCCCCGGCGCGCGGGAGCCGGGGTGAACGCGGGTCAGTGCGCGGACCAGTTCACCATGCCTGAATAGGCGGTGCCCAGCACAACCATCCCGAAGGCGATGCGGTACCAGGCAAACGGCGTGAAATCGTGGTTTGAGATGTAACGCAGCAGCCAGCGCACGCACACAAAGGCGGAGGCGAAGGCCGCGATGAAACCGACGGCGAACATCCCCAGGTCGTCGGCGGCGAGCAGCGCGCGCTCCTGGTACAACTGATAGGCCGAAGCGGCGAACA
>SCTX01000017.1 GCA_004298385.1 Betaproteobacteria bacterium
TTTGCTCGGCGGCGCGCACGTCGGGGCGGGAGAGCAGCGCTTCGGAGGGCGCGTCCACGGCGAGCAAAAACTGCTTGCCGCCAACGCCAACATCGGCGCAGCCCGCGCCGCCTTCCTCCCACGCATTGGCATCACACTTGGGCTGGGCACCGCCAGCCGCGCGCTCTCCGGGCTGTTCGACGCCGGCAGCGGCGCCTGGAGCTTCACGCCGAGCCTCGCGCAGCCGCTGTTCGACGCCGGCCGCAACCAAGCCAACCTGGATCTGGTGGAAACACGCAAAGTGATCGCAGTGGCTGAATACGAGAAAACCATCCAGCAGGCTTTCCGCGAGGTAGCCGATCTCTTGGCGGCTCGCGCTACGCTCACCGAACAGCTCAAGGCCCTGGAAGCTGCCGAAACAGCCCAGAACAATCGCCTCAAGATCGCCGACGCGCGCTATCAGGCCGGGGTCAGCAATTATCTGGAAGTGCTCGATGCACAGCGCGAGGCCTTCGCAGCCCAGCAAGGCACGGTGCAGGTGCGCCGTGCATTGCTCTCGGCCGGCGCCCAAATCTACAAAGCCCTGGGTGGCGGTCAGGAATATGGTCACTGATATGATCACTGACGCGGTGCACGCCCGAGACGGCAGTATTTTCCTGCAACTGTGTCATTGCCGACGGATTTCGCATCCGTCGCTGCTGCCCGGCGACGCGCTGCCGGGGGCGCCTTGGCTGGTTGTTGTGCCCGCTACCTGCCGAGCCTGTCGATACCCCGGTTGGCAAGCGCATCGGCGCGCTCGTTTCCGGCATGCCCGGCATGCCCTCTCACCCAGTGCCAGCGAATGCGATGACCGCCGGCGAGCCGATCCAGTTCCAACCACAGATCGACATTCTTGACCGGTTTTTTGTCGGCAGTCTTCCAGCCGCGGCGCTTCCACGAAGCGATCCACTCGCTGATCCCTTTCTGCACGTATTGCGAGTCGGTGTACAGATCGATTTCGCAGGGCCGTTTCAGCGCCTCCAGCGCGCGGATCACGGCGGTGAGCTCCATGCGGTTATTAGTGGTGTCAGGTTCGCCGCCGCAAAGCTCCTTCTCGCGGCCATCGAGTTGCAACAGCGCACCCCAGCCGCCCGGACCGGGATTTCCCTTGCAGGCTCCGTCGGTATGGATGCGCACCCGCGCCGCGCCGGCCGATGTGCTCAACCCTCGCTCGCGGTATTGTGATGATTCTGCTGCGCCACCGGCGACAAGGCCTTTGCCGGCGCCGCCTGGCTGCGCCAGCCCGGCATCACCAGGCGCATGCCGATGGTGCGCTTTACCGCGCGCACGACGTAGACGCCGCCTGCGATCGGCCACCAGCGGTCGCCGGCCTTCTCCATGAAGGCGGAGCGTTGCAGCCATTTGGTTTGCGCGAAGGGCGGCGCGTAACAGCCGAAGCGCCCGCCGTTCAGTTCGAAGCTCAGCAGTTGCAGCCAGTCTTTCAGACGCAGCAGGCCGATGAAGCGGCCGCACCAGGGATATTCGTCCCGGCCCGGGCCCAGCGCGCGCTTCAGGCCCCACAGGCTGAGCGGATTGAAGCCGGCGATCACGATCTGGCCTTCGGGCATGAGCACGCGCGCGGCCTCGCGCAGGATCCGGTGCGGATGAACGCTGAATTCAAGCACATGCGGTAACACCACGAGGTCGACGCTGCCGCTGGCCAGCGGCAAGGCGCCAGCGTCGGCAACGAGGTCGCCGGCGGGATCGAGGCCAACGCGGGTACGCAGCGGAATGCGGTTCTGGCGCAGCAAATCGAACTGGGGCAGCCCTACCTGGACCGCGTTGAAGCCGAACACGTCCTCCACCGCGCTGTCGAACTGGGCCTGCTCCCAGCGCAGTACGTATTCGCCCTTGGACGTGGCGAACCAGTCTGACAGAGTTGACTTTTGCCGTGGTTCCACTAAAACTGCGCCTATGTTCGGTAATAATGATTTCGAAGTCGTTCCGCTGCGCGCGTTCAAGGACAATTACATCTGGACGCTTCGCAACGACCGTCACGCCGCGGTGGTCGATCCGGGCGACGCGCAACCCGTGCTCGATTACCTGCAGCACGAGCGGCTGAAACTGTGCGCCGTACTCGCCACCCACCACCATCCCGACCACGTCAGCGGCGTCGCCGATCTGCTCGCGCACCATGCCGTGCCCGTGTACGGTCCCCGCGGCGAGCCTATACCTACGCTGACCCACCCGGTCGACGAAGGCGACGAGATCGAGATTCCTCAACTGGGATTGCGTTTCAATGTGCTCGACGTACCCGGACATACACGGGCGCATATTGCTTATTATGGCGCAAATTGCTTGTTCTGCGGCGATACGCTGTTCGCCTGCGGCTGCGGGCGCCTGTTCGAGGGCACGGCGCAGCAAATGGTAGATTCGCTGGCCAAGCTGGCGGCGTTGCCCGAGGAGACGCTGGTGTATAGCGGCCATGAATACACCTTGGCCAACATTGACTTCGCCAGAGCGGTTGAACCGGACAATGAGGAACTCAAGGCGCGCGCCGCGAGCGACGCGGAAAAGCGCAAGAGCGAGCGCCCCACCCTGCCCTCCACCATCGGCCGCGAGAAAAAAACCAATCCCTTCCTGCGCTGCCTGCAGCCGGCGGTGATCGCGTCGGCCAACAAGTACCTGGGCACGCGCGCAAGCGACCCGGTGCAGGTGTTCGCCGCCATACGCCAGTGGAAGAATAACTTCTGAGCGCAGCGAGGCCGGAACCAGAATTAATTCTAAGGCGCTCTTTTTCCTTGCTTTTCCTTGACCCGAGCGGCTCGCTCGGCTACCATTCTTCGTTGTCAACCGGGTAGGAGGCGTAGTGCCGGTATTGCGCTTTGCCGCGGCCATCGTCTTTATCGCGCTCTGTTCGGGCTGCGCCGTAACGCAGGTGCAGACCGATCAGTCTTCCATCGCGCTGAAGCCTGCGACCGAGTCGTCTTCCGTGCCTGGGATACGAGCAGGCGGTGATCCCGCATCGGCGAAGTCGCCGCCCCTGGCAGCAACGGAGTCTGCGCGTCCGCTGACCTCCACAACTGCCCGCCCCGCCGCGACCCAGGATGCGCCCAGTCCCGCGTCGCGGGAGGTCAAGGACAGCCTGCGCGCCATCCCCACCATCGACCTGACGGCGGTGCCTCCCGATCTGTGGGATCGCATCCGTACCGGTTTTTCCATGCCCAATCTGTCCAGCCCGTTGGTACAGGACCGGCAGATCTGGTACGCGAGCCAGCCAAGCTACGTCAAGCGCATGGTGGAACGCAGCAAGCGTTACCTCTATTACATCGTCGAGGAACTGGAGAAGCGCGGCATGCCCACCGAGATCGCGCTCTTGCCCATGGTGGAGAGTGCATTCAACCCCATGGCCTATTCGCGCTCCCACGCTTCCGGCCTGTGGCAGTTCATTCCTTCCACCGGCAAGAATTACAAGCTGCAGCAAAACTCCTGGTACGACGGCCGCCGAGACGTCGTCGCCTCGACCAGCGCCGCCCTCGACTATCTGCAGTTTCTGTACGAGATGCATGGCGACTGGCACTTGGCGCTCGCCTCCTACAACTGGGGCGAGAATGCGGTGGCGCGCGCCATCGAAAAAAACAAGGCAAAAGGGCTGCCCACCGATTATCTCAACCTCACCATGCCCGCCGAGACGCGCTATTACGTGCCCAAGCTGCAGGCGCTGAAGAACATCATCGCAAATCCGCATTCCTTCGGGGTTGACCTGGAACCCGTGCCCAACACGCCCTATTTCGTCACGGTGGAAAAGACGCAGGACATCGACCTGCGCCTTGCCGCCAAACTGGCCGACATGCCGCTGGCGGAATTCCTCGCGCTCAATCCCGGCCACAACCGCCCGGTGATCGTCGCCAACGGCACGCCTGCGCTGGTGCTGCCTGCCGACAGGGCGAAAATCTTCCTCGCCAACCTGGAAGGCCATGACCAGCCGCTGGTTTCCTGGCAAAGGTACACCCTCAGGCCCGGCGACAAGCTCGACCGTATCGCAGCCAAGAGCGGCATCTCGCTTGCTCGGCTGAAGGAAGTGAACGGCATCGGCCGCCGCACCAAGGTGGGTCCGGGCTACCAACTGATGCTGCCGCTGAAAGGCGCGTCGCTCGAACCCTTGCCGGCCATGTTCCAGCCGCCATCCGCGCCCGAGATGCGCATGGCGATGCGCAAGTTGAGCTATACGGTGCAGCGCGGCGACACCCTCCCCAAGATCGCCCAGCGCTACAAGGTCGGTGCGGACGATCTGCGCCGATGGAACCAGATCGGGCGCCTTACGGCCGGCCAGCGCCTGGTGATCCAGGTAAAGCAGGCGAGCCCGGCCAAGAGCACGAAATCCGCCCAGAAAAAACGCTCGCCCAAGAAAAAGAAGTAGAAAACCCAAAACTGTGGCGCTAGAACTTGAATTAAAACCAACCTGAAACCGCCTTTGCTTTTATCCATAACCGCGTTTTTGGTGCGGATGCGCTTTTCATCCGTACCAAAAACACCGTTGGCGCGCGCAGCGCGCAATGGTCACGCGACGAGGGTATTCAAGACGCCGCATACAGCAAACAACTCACTTCGTGACTGCCGCCGAGACGGACCGCGTCGGGATACTTCAGCTTGCATTCAGCCATTGCCTGCGGGCAACGCGGGTGGAAATGACAGCCCGACGGCGGATTGGCGGGCGAAGGCAGTTCGCCCTTCAGGCGTATGATCCTGCGCTCGCCCGCCTGATCCAGCGTCGGCACCGCCGACAGCAGCGCCTGGGTATAGGGATGCCTGGGCGTGCGCAATACCTCGTCGACCGTGCCGCGCTCGACGATCCGCCCCAGATACATCACCGCGACCTCGTGCGCCAGATACTCGACGACGGCGATGTTGTGCGTGATGAATAGGTAAGCCAGCCCAAAATCGCGCTGCAGTTGTTTCAGCAGATTGAGGATCTGCGCCTGCACCGAGACGTCGAGCGCGCTGGTGGGCTCGTCGCAAACGATCAGCTTGGGACTCACCGCCAACGCGCGCGCGATGGCAATGCGCTGGCGCTGTCCGCCGGAGAATTCGTGCGGATAGCGCCGTTTGGCCTCCGCATTCAAACCCACCTGCGCCAGCATCCTGTCCATGCGCGCCGCGCGTTGCGCGGGCGTATCGGCAAGCACCAGCGCTTTCATGCCTTCGGCCAGGATGTCGGCGACGCGCATGCGCGGATTGAGCGAGGCATACGGGTCCTGGAAAATGAGTTGGAAATCGGCGCGCCGCTCGCGCAGGGCCCGGCCACGCAGGCGCGTCAGTTCGCGGCCTTCGAACCGCACCGTGCCGGCGCTGGGACGGATCAGTTGCAGGATCGCCTTGCCGGCGGTGGTCTTGCCGCAGCCGGATTCGCCCACCAGAGCCAGCGTCCTCCCGGAAGCAATGTCAAACGACATGCCATCGACCGCCTTGACCTGTCCCACCGTGCGCTTGAGCAGGCCCTTGCGGATGGAAAAATGCACCTTGAGCTCGCGTATGCTCAATAGCGCGGCGCCGGATTGCGACGAATCGCCAATGTCGGATTCAGCGTGAACACGCGCGGCACCCGGCAGCGTTTGCTCCGCTCTTTTTCCTTCCCCTTCCGTCTGCTGATACAAGTGGCAGCGAACCAGATGCGCGTCGCTTGCCGCCGTCAATTCCGGAGCCTCGGCATGGCAGCGCTCCCAGGCCGAATCGCAGCGCTCGGCAAAACGGCAACCGCGGAACTCCGTGGTCAAAGGGGGCACTTGTCCCCGGATCACCGCCAGATCGCCGCCGCGGCGCTCGCTGCCCGGCAGCGCCTGGAACAGCTTGCGTGAATACGGATGCAGCGGCGCGCGGAAAAACTGCTCGCGCGCGGCGACTTCGATGATCTGGCCGGCATACATCACCGCCACCTTGTGCGCCATTTGCGCCACCACGCCCAGGTCGTGGGTGATCAGCAGAATCGCCATGCCCTTGCGTCGCTGAAGTTCGCGGAGCAACTCGAGCACCTGCGCCTGAATGGTGACATCCAGCGCCGTCGTCGGCTCGTCGGCGATCAGCAAGTCAGGCCCGGCAGCCAGCGCGACGGCAATCATGACGCGCTGTTTCAACCCGCCGGAAAGCTGGAACGAATATTCGTCCAGGCGCCGACCCGGATCCGGAATGCCCACGGCGTCGAGCAGCTCCAGCATGCGTTTGCGCGCCGCTTCGCCGCGCAGCGCGGTGTGCCGTTGCAGCACCTCGGCGATTTGCATTCCGACAGTCAGCACCGGATTCAGGCTGGTGGCCGGCTCCTGGAAGATCATGGCGATGCGCCGGCCGCGCACACCGCGCATCGCCGCCTCCGGCAGGCGCAGCAGATCCTCGCCCCCAAGCAGCACCGAGCCGCCCACGACTTGCCCGGCTTCGGGCAGCAGCCGCAGCAGCGACAGTGCGGTCATGGATTTGCCGCAACCCGACTCGCCGACAATGGCGAAGGTCTCGCCGCGCGCCAGCTCGAGGCTGATGCCGTCTATAGCGCGCACCGTCCCGCCCGAGCTGTCCAGCCAGGTTTTCAGGTCTTTTATTTCCAGCAACGCATTCATCCGCAATACCCCCGATTCAGCGGCCGACGGCAAAGCGTAGTTTCCTGCCGCCGACGCGCACGCGCGGGTCGAAGGCGTCGCGCACCGCGTCGGCAAACAGATTGGCTGCCAATACCAGGGCCAGCATGAACACAAAGGCACTCGCCAGCGACCACCACACCATGGGTTCGCGCCCCATTTCCAGGCGCGCGGCGTTGATCATGGTGCCGAAGCTGATCATGGATGGATCGACGCCCACGCCGACATAGGACAGCACCGCCTCCGCCAGAACCAGCCCGGAGAAATCCATCACCACGGAGATCAACACGATGTGCATGACATTGGGCAGAATATGGCGCAGCATGATGCGCCACTCCGACACGCCGAAGGCCTGCGCCGCCTGCACGTATTCGAGTTCGCGCAGCTTGAGCGCCTCGGCGCGGAGCAGTCGGCAAAGCCCGGTCCAACTGGTAATGCCGAGAATAATGCACAGCCATAACAGGCGAAAATCCGCGCGCTGCGCCGCGGTCGGAAACAGGTCGGGATGGGTTTCTATGTATACCTGCAGCGCCAACACGGCGGCGGCGATCAGCAGCACCGCCGGAATCGAGTTCAGCGTGGTGTAAAAGTACTGGATCAAATCGTCCACCAATCCGCGCAGGTACCCCGCCATGATCCCGAGCAGGACCGAGAACGGCAGCATCACCAGCGTGGTCAGCGTGCCGATCACCAGCGCCGTGCGCACGCTCTTCAGCGATTGGTAGAGCACGTCCAGTCCGACCTTATCGGTGCCGAGCACGTGGTAGCGCGCCGCCAGCAGGGCCATCGGAACGGCGACCAGCAACAGCAGGGCAAGCGTGATCAGGATAGCGCGCCACGGCACCACTGTTTTCCCCCTCCATACGGCGTGCCAGAAATCACGCGATGCCACCCGCTCGGCGGGGGTGCAGGCGGCGACCAGGACGAGCGACAAGAGCAGCCACAGAGGCAGGGCAAGCGCCATCCCGCGAAACGCGCTCAGCAGTACGTCGGCGCGCCAGTCCCGCTGCGGATCCTGCAGATGCGCGCCGCCATAGCGTAGTCGCGGATAAGCGCGAACCTGCTTGCCCGGCTTGCCGTCCACATCCTGCGATTCCACCGTCTCCTTGGCATAAGCGTGAGTCGCGAGCGGCGCCGAATAGGTGCGTTCCGGCTTGTCCGCGATCGGGGAGAGCAGCAGATCCAGCGCGCTTTTCACCTCTACGGCGTAGGCGACATCCCGGGATGCCGCCCGGTCGGCCTGGGGCGCAGGCGCCGCCGGCAGCGCCAGGCGGAAATGCAGCGAATCGAGCAATCCTATAAGGATGAAAACCGTGAGCACCACCAGGGCGCTCATTGCCGCCGGCGTCTGCGCCACACGCCACCAGGGCGCGCGCAGATGCTCGTGCCGCCGCACATACCAGACGAAGCCCGCCACCGTCGCAACGAGCAGGTAGACCAGCGCGTCGGTCCAGAGGATGACCGGCAGAATCGGCACTATTCGAACCTCACGCGCGGGTCCACCAAGGTGTAGGAAATGTCGGTGAGCAAGAGCCCGAGGATGTAGAGCACCGAGCCGATGAACACCATCGAGCGCACCACGGCGAAATCCTGCGCCTGGATCGCCTCGATCGTATAGCTGCCCAGTCCCGGGATGCCGAAGAAGGATTCCGCAACGAGGCTGCCCATGAACAGCAGCGGAATGGCCACCACCGCGCCGGTAAGGATGGGAATCATGGCGTTGCGCAACACGTGGCGGAAAAACACCACGACTTCGGACAAGCCTTTGGCGCGCGCCGTCCTGACATAGTCCTTGCCGACCTCCTCCAGAAAAATGGTGCGATACCAGCGTGCGCCGCTACCGACGCCGCCGATCACCCCCACCGCCACCGGCAGCAGCAGGAATTTGAGCGCGTCGAAGCCCGTGGCATAGCCCGAAATCGGCACCAGATTCCATAGTTTGGAAATCAGGTACTGGCCGCCGATGATGTAGAACAGGCCGGAGATCGACATCATGACGACGCACAGCACCACGCCCCAGAAGTCGATATAGGTGGCGCGGAAAAAGGCCATCATCAGGGCAAAGGTGATCTGCAGCGCGAGGCCGACCAGAAACACCGGCAGCGCCAGCGCCAGGCTAGGCCACATGCGCGTGCTGATCTCATAGGCGATGTCGCGCCCGTCGTCGGCGCGGCCGAAGTTGAAACGGAACATTTCCACCGACTTCTCGAAATAAATGGTATCGGTGAACTTGTGCCTGCCCGCGGCCGCCTCGTTGTACACCAGCGGCTTGTCGTAGCCGCGATCGGCTTTCCATTTGGCGATCGCCTCCGGCGTGACCCATTTGACCCCGAGTTGCAAGCGCGCGACGTCGTCAGGCGTATTCACCTTGAAGAACAACGCGAAGGTGATCAGGTTGACGCCGATGAGGATGAAAAAGGCGTAGATCACGCGGCGGACGATGTAGGCGTACATGGCGGGGTCTAAGCCCTTGCGCGTTCGCGCGCGCGCCAGGTGCGCAGCGCGGGCAGCGTGCCCAGAACCAGCAGCAGCAGAATAAGCAGCATCGGCCAGGCCACGGGCCGATTCCACCCGGCCCGCCTCGCCTCGCGCTGCGCCGTATCGAGTCGGTAGAACTTCAGGCCGTTGCGCGCCATCTGGTTGGGCTTCACGTTGGCGAGCCAGGCGTGATACAGGCTGTAGTCCTTGGGATGGTAGGCCCAAACCCAGGGCGCATCCTGTCGCAGCAGCGCCACCATGCGGTCGATGATCCCCTGGCGCTCGGGCCCGTTGTCCATGTTCTTCATCCGTTCGAACAGGCGATCGAATTCCGGGTTGGAATAATTGGCCTTGTTCTCTCCGCCCAGCTTCACCGCGCCCTGCGGCCCGTGCAGCAGGAACATGAAATTTTCCGGGTCCGGATAGTCGGCGTTCCAGCCGAGGAAGAACAGTTGTGTATTGCCCTTGCGAATTTTCTCCTGGAAGCGGTTCCAGTCGCTGGTGCGGAACTCGAGCTGGACATCGATTTTCTGAAACTGCTTGCGGTACCAGTCCAGCCGCGCCTTGCCGCCCGGGCCGCCGCCTGTGGTATCCAGATACAGCACCAGCGGCACTCCGGTATTGACGTCGCGTCCGTTGGGGTAACCGGCTTCGGCGATAAGCTTTTTCGCCTGCGCGATCGACTTTCTGCGCCATGTGCCACCGGCCTTTTCGTATACCACGGGATTGAAGCCGTCGTCACCGCCACGGAAGCCGAAAATGCCCGGCGGGATCGGGCCCTGTCCCGGGACGCCCCGGCCGTTGGCGAAAATGGAAATGAACTCCTCGTTGTCAACGGCTATGGAAATGGCCTGGCGCAATTTGCGCGCGCGCTCCTGCCCGGCCGCGTCGCCCTGCCCGCCCACCACCGGGTCGAGCCAGTTGAACGACAGGTAATAAACCGAGGTGGCGACCGAGGTCTTGAGCCGGATACCGCGGCCTTCCATCTCCGGCGACAACGCCGCCTCTCCTTCGATGCCGATGCGCACGGCGTTGTCGAAGTTGTCGTTGCTGATGCCGGACTGGTCGTAATAGCCCTGCATGAACTTGCTCCAGTACGGGATACCTTCTTTTTCGCGCGTGAACACGATGCTGTCGATGAACGGCGCGATCTTGCCGGCGTCGGCGAGCAGCCCCGCCGCCGCGTCCTCCGGCTCGCCCTCGGAAGGATAGGCCTCGCCGCGGAAACTGGGGTTGCGCGAGAGCACCATGCGCGCGTTCGGATTATTTTCACTGAGCATGTAGGGACCGGTGCCGACCGGATACCAGTCCAGGCTCAGGTTCTTCTCCGCCATGCCGGCCTGGGCGTAGAAGCGGTCGGCCTCCGGCGGCACCGGGGCAAAGAAAGGCATGGCCAGCCAATAAATGAATTGCGGGTACTTGCCGCGCACCTTGATGCGGTAGGTATAGCGATCCACGAGTTCGACGCCGGCGATCTCGTGCTTGGAAAGGCTGGTCCAGGCCGGGGGCGTTCCCTCGGGCCGCCCCGCCTGCAGCACCTTGTCCTCCTGCTCGAGCAGGGCCGCGTACTCCTTGAGGCCGACGATATAGTCGCTCATATGCCCGAGTATGGGCGAGTGTATGCGCGGATGCGCGAGGCGCTTGATCTGGTAGACGTAGTCCGCGGCCACCAGCTCGCGGCTGCCGTTCTTGGGAAAATCGGCAGGCCTGAACTTGTCGCGTAGGTCCCCGGGCACGAGGTCGAGATACAGGCTGCGCCCGGCGGCATCCCTGGCAAAGGCGGGATGAGGCTGGTAGCGAATGCCCGGCTTGATGTGTATTTCGTAAACGCTGTAGGCGATGTCCCCGGCGCTCGCGGGCAGTTCGGTGCCGGCACCGCTGAAATAGCGCGGCTTGGGAATGGCGGCGGCGGTTGCCGGGATCAGCGTGTAGGGACGTTCGAGATAGTGGTACTGCAACGGCGGCTCGTACACCTGCCAGATGAAATCGTACTCGTCCGCGGTATATGCCTGCGCCGGGTCCAGATGCTTGGGCCGCTCGGAGAAGGAACTGTAGAGGATATTCTTGCCGGATTCCCCCGCCGGATAGGGATTGTTCCAGACCTCGCCGCAAGCGGCGACGAGGAGCAGACAAGCGAGCGCAAGGAGGAAACGCATCGCCCGAGTTTAGCCGAACCCGCAAGGAGCGTCACCCCGGTATAATTTATTCCTTTGGCACGGCGGAGGCACCATGGGTTTTCTGGCAGGAAAGCGTATTCTCATCACCGGCTTGCTCAGCAACCGCTCGATCGCCTATGGCGTCGCTCGCGCCTGCCATCGCGAAGGCGCCGAACTCGCGTTTACTTACCAGAACGAGCGCTTCAAGGAGCGCGTCACCACTATGGCCGCAGATTTCGGCAGCCGCATGGTGTTTCCTTGCGACGTTGCGAGCGACGACGAGATCGGCAGCCTATTCGCCGGACTCGGCAAGAGCTGGGATGGCTTGGACGGCCTGGTACACTCGATCGCCTACGCCCCGCGCGAAGCCATCGACGGCGATTTCCTCGAAGGCATCTCGCGCGAGGCCTTTCGCATCGCGCACGACGTATCGAGCTACAGCTTCGCCGCGCTGGCCAAGGCAGCGCTGCCGATGATGCAAGGCCGGCGCGCCGCGCTACTGACGCTTACCTACCTGGGGGCGGTACGCACCATGCCGAACTACAACGTGATGGGGCTGGCCAAGGCCAGCCTGGAAGCTGCAGTCCGCTACATGGCCGCCAGCCTCGGCCCGAAGGGCATCCGCGTCAACGCAGTCTCGGCCGGGCCGATCAAGACGCTCGCCGCAGCCGGTATCGCCAGTTTCGGCAAGTTGCTCGCCTACAATGCCAAGCATGCGCCGCTGCGGCGCAATGTCACCATCGACGAGGTCGGCAACGCCGCGGCGTTCCTGTGCAGCGATCTTGCCAGCGGCATCACCGGGGAAGTGACGTACGTGGACGGCGGCTTCAACACCACTGCGCTCGGCACCGCGGAGGCGTAATCTGGGGCGGCGGCGCCATCCCGCGCTACCCGCCCTTTTTCTCCAAGTTCGCCTTGTTGATTTCGATCTTGGCCCCGGCCTTGAGGCTGGCCAGATAGGCGGCGTAGTCCTGCTGCGCCGCCTGCCGCGCCAACTGGTCCCGCAGGCTTTTCTCGCGCGCCTCGTCGGCCGGCGGCGCCTCGATTACGCGCGAAATCCGGTAAATGCCGTAGCCGCGGTCGCGCAGCTCCAACCCCAAGTACGCGGGCAGCTTGCGCGTATCGGCGCGGAAGATTGCCTTTAACGCATCCGGATGCACGGCCGGCTTGCCGTCGCGGCTGATAGTCTTGGCCGGACCCCAAGTCAGCCCCGCGTCCTTGCCCCGCAGCAACTCAGCGTACTTGGCCGCGCCGGCTTTGGTCGCAAATGCCATGCTTTCCTGCTCGATCAGTCTTTTCGCAATCTCGGCTTTGACTTCATCCAGCGGCCTCACCGCTGCGGGTTTGTGCTCGATCACGCGCGCCACCAGCAGCGTGTCGGGACCGCCGTCCACCACCTCGGTGTTGCGCTTGCTCTTGAGTGAATCCGGGGAGAACAGCGCATCGAGCAGCTTCTGGTTGTTGAGCACGCCGGCCGCCGCGTCGGCCCTGCGGGTGAGCCATCCGGACTGCTGTATCTTAAGCTTGAACTTGTCGGCGATCGGTTGCAGGCTGTCCGGTTGTTCGTAGGCGAGATTGGTGAAAGTTTCCGCGGCTTCGGCGAATTTTTTGCCCAGGTGCTGTTTCTTCAGTTCCTTTTCGATGTCGGCGCGCATCGCCGGGAAATCCTTGACCGCGGCAGGCGCAGTGATCAGGATATGGCTCGCCTGTCGCTGCTCGGGCTCGCCGTCCCTGGCCGGCTTGATTCCGGTGAGCTTGAGGACGTGGAAACCGAAGTCGGTTTCCACAATACCGCTCATCTGTCCTTGCTTCAGCTTGAATGCCGCTTCCTCGAATGGCTTGACCATGGCGCCGCGCGCGAAAAAACCGAGGTCGCCGCCATTATCCTTGGAACCAGGATCCTGAGAATACTGCTTGGCCAGCGCGGCAAATTTGTCCGGCGCGGCGCGCAGTTGCGCCAGCAGGTCTTCGGCCTTCTTCTTCGCCGCGGCGCGCTCTTCGAACTTGGCGCCTACGTTACTATCGTACCAAGCGTGCAGCTCGGTCTCGTTCACCGTTTCCCTTGCGGCCAGCGCATCGGCGCTAAACAAGACGTACTCTGCGCGCACCTGTTCAGGCAAGCGGAACTCCGCCAGATGGCCGCCGTAATAGGTCTTGACTGCATCCGGCGCGAGCTTGACCTCGCCGGCGAACTGCTCGTAGGACAGCACCACCTCGGAAACCTCCCGTTGCTGCCCTTGAATCGCCAACATGCGCCCGACCTGCGTCTTCGCCACCAGGCTCGATTCGGCGACCGCGCCGTTCAACTGCTGCAACTCCACGTCCCGGCGCAGACGCGCCTCGAACGCGACGTCGCTCATGCCCTGCGCGCGCAACAACGCATCGTAGCGCGCCTTGGAGAACTGGCCGCTCTCCTGGAACGCCGGCAGGCCGGTGATTATTTCGCGCAGTTGCTCGTCGGTCACGATCAGCCTGCTCTTGACCGACCTCACGGCGAGCAAACGCTGCTGTATCAATCCATCGAGCAGCTCGGTGCGCTGTTCCGGCGTATCCAGCAGCGCCGCGTCGAAATTACGGCCGAGCAGCGAGCGCAGGCGCTCCTGCTGTTCGCGCTGCGCCTGGGCGAACTCCTGCAAGGTGATTTTCTGCCCGGCGACCTCGGCCAGATCCTGCACCGTGCCGGAGCCGCGTTGATAGGATTCGATTCCCCAGAAGGCGAACGGCAGCGTGATCAGGGCGAGCATTATCTGCACCAGTCGCTTGTTGTTGTGTATCAGATCGAACATCGGTGGCTCGTCAAAGATAAAAGGAAAAACGCAAATCAGATTCGGCCTGGAACGCCAGGCGCGCGTCCTGCACCGGCCCGCGGGCGTATTGCGCGGGTGACCCACAAGCTAAAAAGGCGAACCCCTGTCTGGGTTCGCCTTTCGTTATTGGCGGAGTGGACGGGACTCGAACCCGCGACCTCTGCCGTGACAGGGCAGCATTCTAACCAACTGAACTACCACTCCGGCGATACGGTACAGCCTGGTGGGTGCTGAGAGGCTCGAACTCCCGACATTCGCCGTGTAAAGGCGACGCTCTACCAACTGAGCTAAGCACCCTTTTGGACTCAAAGCTGGGGGCGCTCGCGCCCAAAAAGGGCGTCAGTTTAACGCATCTTTCAATGCTTTGCCAGCGCGGAATTTCGGCACCCGCGCGGCCTTGATCTTGATGCTTGCGCCGGTGCGCGGATTGCGCCCGTTACGCGCTGCGCGCTTGCCCACATAGAAAGTGCCGAACCCTACCAGCGTCACCATCCCGCCTTTCTTCATCGAAGTCTTGATCGCGCTCACGCTCGCGTCCAAGGCGCGTCCCGCGGCTGCCTTGGAGATGTCGGCCGTCTTGGCGATTTGATCGATCATTTCGGATTTATTCACGTTGAACTCCCTCTTTGTTGATTGAGCGTCGCGCTAGTGGCAATAGGAAATTGAAAAATTGAGAAATTGAGAAATTGAGAAATTGAGAAATTGGAACAGATGTGCTGTTTGCGCGAAGGCGTGACCGCAATCTTACCGCAACCGCCGACTGCGATAAGGTCTTTATAGCAAGCGCCATTCCCGCGTGTCAAGCGCTTTTCCTTAGACCCCGTTGCGAAATCAATTTTGCAGCGGGCCAATCCAGTGGAGCAAGGGGAGGCGTCCCCTCATATACAAATAGCCTAGCGATCGGCGACTTGTCAGTGCGTAATGACTCCGCTTATCGGTTGGCCGTCGGCAGCGGGCGTAATCGGGGCGACATCCTCTTTCTTGGTCAGCGCCTCGGGTCTGTGCTCGAGCGCGAGATCGAGAACCTGATCGATCCACTTGACCGGCAAGATCTCCAGGCGATTCTTGACGTTGTCCGCAATCTCCGCGAGGTCCTTCACGTTTTCTTCCGGAATCAGCACCGTCTTGATCCCGCCGCGGTGGGCGGCAAGCAGTTTTTCCTTCAGTCCGCCGATGGGCAAGACCTCACCGCGCAGCGTAATTTCGCCGGTCATCGCCACATCCGCGCGCACCGGGATGCCGGTGAGAATCGACACCATCGCGGTGCAAATGCCGATGCCGGCGCTCGGTCCGTCCTTGGGCGTAGCCCCCTCCGGCAGGTGAATGTGCAGGTCGATCTTCTGGTAGAAATCCTCGGCGACGCCGAGCTTGGCCGAGCGGCTGCGCACCACGGTGAGCGCGGCCTGGATCGATTCCTGCATCACCTCGCCCAGCTTGCCGGTAGTGATGCTCTTGCCCTTGCCCGGCATCACCACCGCTTCGATGGTCAGCAGTTCGCCGCCGACCTCGGTCCAGGCGAGTCCCGTCACCTGTCCAACCTGATTTTTCTTTTCGGCGATGCCGAAGGTGTACTTGCGCACGCCCAGGAACTTGTCCAGGTTCTTCGCCGTGACCAGAATCTTGCTGTCGCGGCTCTTGGTCACCAGGGTCTTCACCACCTTGCGGCAGATCTTCGAGAGCTCGCGCTCCAGACTGCGCACCCCCGCTTCCCGGCTGTAGTAGCGGATGACGTCGCGGATGGCCGACTCGGCGATCGAAACCTCGTTGAGCTTGAGCCCGTTGTTCTTCAGTTGCTTGGGCAACAGATAGCGCGTGGCGATGTTTATCTTCTCGTCCTCGGTGTAGCCCGAGAGCCGGATGACTTCCATGCGGTCGAGCAGCGCCGGCGGAATATTGAGGGTGTTGGCGGTGGCGACGAACATCACCTCGGACAGATCGTACTCGACCTCGACATAATGGTCGACGAAAGTGTGGTTCTGCTCCGGATCCAGCACTTCGAGCAGCGCCGAAGACGGGTCGCCGCGGAAGTCCATGCCGAGCTTGTCCACCTCGTCGAGCAGAAATAGCGGATTGCGCACGCCGATTTTGGCCATGTTCTGCAGGATCTTGCCTGGCATGGAACCGATGTACGTGCGGCGGTGCCCGCGGATCTCCGCCTCGTCGCGCACGCCGCCCAAGGACATGCGCACGAACTTGCGGTGGGTCGCCTTCGCAATGGATTGGCCCAGCGACGTTTTACCCACGCCGGGGGCGCCGACCAGGCACAGGATGGGGGCCTTCACCTTGTCCACGCGGCTTTGCACCGCCAGGTACTCGACGATGCGCTCCTTCACCTTCTCCAGGCCATAGTGGTCTGAGTCGAGGCTCTTCTCCGCCGCGGCTATGTCCTTGGAGATCTTGCTGCGTTTTTTCCACGGTAAACCCGCCAGTATATCGATGTAGTTGCGCACCACGGTGGCTTCCGCCGACATGGGCGACATCAGGCGCAGCTTCTTCAGCTCGGCCTCGGCCTTCAGGCGCGCGTCCTTGGGCATGCGCGCGGCCTTGATCTTCTTCTCGATCTCATCCAGATCCGCGCCGTCCTCGCCTTCGCCCAGTTCCTTTTGGATGGCTTTGACCTGCTCGTTCAGGTAATACTCGCGCTGGCTTTTCTCCATCTGGCGCTTGACCCGGCCACGGATGCGCTTTTCCACCTGCAGGATGTCGATTTCGGTTTCGAGCTGCCCCAGCAGGTGCTCCAAACGCGCCTTGACGTCGAACATCTCCAGCACCTGCTGCTTTTGTTCCAGCTTCAGCGGCAGGTGCGCGGCGACCGTGTCCGCCAGGCGCCCTGCCTCCTCAATGCCACCGAGCGAGGTCAGAATTTCAGGCGGGATTTTCTTGTTCAGCTTCACGTACTGATCGAACTGCGTCACCAGCGCCCGGCGCATCGCTTCGACCTCGCTATTGTCGCTCGCGTCCGCCGGGACCGGGCGCGCCATGGCCACATAATGACTGCGCTGGTCCTCGATTTCCTTGATCACCGCGCGCTGGCTGCCTTCGACCAGCACCTTTACCGTGCCATCAGGCAGCTTCAGCATCTGCAGTATGTTGGCGATGCAGCCGATCTGGTACATGTCGTCGGCCGCAGGCTCGTCCTTGGCCGCGGATTTCTGCGCCGCCAGCATAATGCTCTTGCCCGCTTCCATGGCGATTTCCATGGCCTTGATCGACTTGGGACGGCCGACGAACAACGGTATCACCATGTGCGGGAAGACCACGACGTCGCGCAGCGGCAGCAGCGGAAACTGGGTCAAATCGGGGGAGTATTCAGTAGCGGACATGGCGAAACCTCGAAGGGGTATTTACGATATAAGATGGGCGCGGGGGACATTAGTTCAACCCCGCCGGCGTTCTCAGGAAACAGAACCTGCGACCTTGGGCGGGTCGGAGTAAATCAACAGCGGCTTGCCTTCGCCGCGGACAGTCGGCTCGTCGATGACTACCTTGCTTACATTCTCCATGGTCGGCAATTCGTACATCGTGTCGAGCAGCACCTGCTCGAGGATGGAACGCAAACCGCGGGCGCCGGTCTTGCGCGCAAGCGCTTTCTGCGCAATCGCCGACAGCGCTGCAGGACGTATTTCGAGATCGGCTCTCTCCATGCCGAACAACCTCTGGTACTGCTTGATCAGCGCGTTCTTCGGCTGGGTCAGGATCTGCATCAGCGCCGCCTCGTCCAGCTCTTCCAGGGTGGCGAGCACCGGCATGCGCCCGACGAACTCCGGGATCAGACCATACTTGATCAGGTCTTCGGGCTCGACGGCGCGCAGCACCGCGCTGATATCCTTGCTGTCCTTGAGGCTGCGCACCTCGGCACCGAAGCCGATGCCGCTTTTCTCCGAACGGCTGCGGATGATCTTCTCCAGGCCGTCGAAGGCCCCGCCGCAGACGAACAGGATATTGGTCGTGTCCACCTGCACGAAATCCTGGTTGGGATGCTTCCTGCCGCCCTGCGGCGGCACCGAGGCGATGGTGCCCTCGATCAGCTTAAGCAGCGCTTGTTGCACGCCCTCGCCGGAGACGTCGCGGGTGATCGACGGGTTGTCCGACTTTCTCGATATCTTGTCGATCTCGTCGATGTAGACGATGCCGCGCTTGGCCTTGTCCACATCGTAGTCGCAGTTCTGCAACAGCTTCTGGATGATGTTTTCGACGTCCTCGCCGACATAACCCGCCTCGGTAAGGGTGGTGGCGTCGGCGATGACGAAGGGCACGTTCAGCAGCCGCGCCAGCGTCTGCGCGAGCAGGGTCTTGCCCGAGCCCGTGGGCCCGATCAACAGGATGTTCGACTTCGCCAACTCGACCTCATCGTTCTTGGACAGGTGCTTGAGCCGCTTGTAATGGTTATATACCGCCACCGACAGGATTCTCTTCGCCACCTCCTGGCCGATCACGTATTCGCCGAGAATGTCGCAGATCTCCTTCGGCGTGGGCAGATCGGACTTGACGGTCTTGCCGCTCTTGTCGGTGCCGGTTTCCTCGCGGACGATGTCATTGCACAGCTCGATGCATTCGTCGCAGATGAACACCGAGGGGCCGGCGATAAGCTTCCTTACCTCATGCTGGCTCTTGCCGCAGAAGGAACAGTACAGGAGTTTTTCGCCGGTATTTCTTTCGCTCATCGAAGCCTCATTTCTGGGTGTCGGCGCGGTTGCTCAGCACATTATCCACCAAGCCGTATTTCACCGCTTCATCGGCCGACATGAAATTGTCCCGATCGGTATCGCGCGCGATGGTCTCCACGCTCTGGCCGGTGTGCAGAGCCAGCATTTCGTTGAGCCGCCCGCGCAGGTATAGAATTTCCTTGGCGTGGATTTCGATGTCCGAGGCCTGTCCCTGGAAGCCGCCCATCGGCTGGTGGATCATGACGCGCGAATTGGGCAGGCAGAAACGCTTGCCCTTGGCCCCCGCTGCGAGCAGAAAGGATCCCATGCTGGCAGCTTGGCCCACGCACAAGGTGCTCACATCGGGCTTGATGAACTGCATGGTGTCGTAGACGGCCAGTCCGGCGGAGACCGAACCGCCCGGCGAATTGATATAGAAAGAGATGTCCTTGTCCGGATTTTCCGATTCCAAAAACAACAACTGGGCGACGATCAGGTTGGCCGTCATCTCGTTCACCACGCCCACCAGAAACACCACCCGCTCCTTCAGCAGGCGCGAGTAGATGTCGTAGGCGCGCTCGCCCCGGCCGCTCTGCTCGATGACCATGGGAATCAGGCCCAGGTTCCGGGCGCCTTCGAAATCGGCCTGCGGCTCCGTCCATCCCGCCGCGCGCGGCTTCCAGCCCGGCTGCATCATGCTTTCCCCATGAATTCATCAAATTTCACGGCCTTGTCCTCGACCTTGGCGTGATCGAGCACCCAGGCGACGACGTTGTCTTCCAGCACCACGCTTTCGATCTCGCTCAGGCGCTGCGGCTGCGAATAAATCCATTTTACCACCTCATCGGGTCGCTCGTAGCTCTCGGCCTGCTCCTGCACCATGGCGCGCACCTGCTCCGGCTTGGCCGCAAGACCATGCGCCTTCACCATTTCGGCGATGATCAAACCGAGCGACACCCTGCGCTGGGCCTGCTGCTCGAACATCTCGGGATTGATGGGCATCTGCTCGATCTTCATGCCGCGCGCCTCCAGGTCGGCGCGCGTAGCCTGCACCAGGCGCTGCGTTTCCATCTCGATCAGCGCCTTGGGCAGATCGATCTTGGTCGCGTCGAGCAGCACCTGCATGACCTTGTTCTTGATATCGGCCTGGGCGCGTTTTTTCACCTCGCGCTCGATATTGGCCTTGACCTCGGCGCGCATCGTGGCGAGGTCGCCATCTTCGACACCGAGCGAGCGGGCAAACTCGGCGTCCAGATCGGGCAGGTGCCCCTCTTCGACCAGCTTGACTTTGAGTTCGAAGCCGGCACTCTTGCCGGCTACGTTCTTGCCATGATAATCGGCGGGGAAAGTCAAGTCGAACGTCTTGCTCCCGCCAGCCGCAAGTCCGAGGGCGTTGGCTTCAAACTCGGGCAGCACCTGCTTCTCGCCCAGCACAAAGACGAAATCACTGGCCTTGCCGCCGGCAAACTCGACGCCGTCGATCTTGCCCAAAAAATCTGCCGTCACGCGATCGCCCGCTGCAGCCGGTCGTTCCACCCGGTGGAAATGCTGGCGCTGTTTGCGCAGGATTGCCAGCGTCTTGTCGACCTCGGCATCGCCCAGCGTGAGCGCGGGGCGTTCGATCCTGCGCTCGCGAATGTCACCAAGCACCACTTCCGGATAGATCTCGAATGTGGCACTGAACTCGATGCTCTTGGCGTCGGCGCCGCCCGACTTCGGTTCGATGCGCGGATGGCCCGCCACCTTGAGATTCTGCTCGCGGACCGCATCGCTGAAAGCTTTCTGCACCGCGTCGCCGATAACCTCGGAACGCACCTGCGGTCCATATTGCTGGGCAACGAGTTTCATCGGCACCTTGCCCGGACGGAAACCCGCCATGCGCAGCTTGCGCGAGAGTTTTTTCAGACGCTCGTCCACCTGCTTCTCGATATCGTCAAGCGCCACAGCCATGTTCAGGCGGCGCTCAAGCGTACCCAGATTTTCCAAACTTGCTTGCATCAAATTCCCTTAAAGTCCAAAACTAAACCGGGAAATCCAAAGGAGATGCCTCCTTTTCATCGCCCACCCATGAAGCCGCTCGGCATGGTGCCCAGGAAGGGACTCGAACCCCCACACCTTGCGGCGGCAGGACCTAAACCTGCTGCGTCTACCAATTCCGCCACCTGGGCGCTTCTTTGCCGGGATATCTCTGAAAAGATAGACGCATTTTGACCCCAATTTCATTGCGTCGACCAGCTCCAGCACCTTCGCGCAGATGCAATTTTACGCGATTTCCCCCTATACTGTCAGCCAAACTTTAAGTAATTCCTCAAGAATTTCAAGCTAATGTCGGTAGGCCACTACGAGAATTTCCCGGTCGCCTCGGTGCTCCTGCCGGCCTCATTGCGCCATCCGGTCTCGGTCATCTACCGCTTTGCCCGCTCGGCGGACGATTTTGCCGACGAAGGCGATCTGCCGGCCGCCGAGCGACTGGCACAGTTGGATGTTTATCGTCAAGAACTCAGACAATTGGAGGCAGGCGCCGCGCCACAACGCCCGCTTTTCGCCGAACTCGGGCAGATCGTGAACCAGTACCGGCTGCCGCTGCAGCTGTTTCACGCCCTGCTCGATGCGTTTGCGCAAGACGTGGTCAAAGGCCGGTATACCGACTTCTCCGACCTCATGGATTATTGCCGCCGCTCGGCCGACCCCGTCGGTCGCCTGCTGCTGCATTTGTTCGGCGCCGCGACCGAAGAAAACCTGAAGCTTTCGGATGCGATTTGCAGCGGCCTGCAACTGATCAACTTCTGGCAGGATGTCGGGATCGACTGGCGCAAGAACCGCATCTACCTGCCGCAAGACGAGATGCGGCGCTACGGCGTGAGCGAGCACCAGATCGCAGCCGGCGACATATCCAGCCAATGGAAAACGCTCATGCGATTTCAGGTGGAGCGCGCGCGCGCGCTGATAAAATCCGGAGCGCCCCTTGGGCGCGCGCTGCCTGGCCGCATCGGCCTGGAAATCCGCACTATCGTCGCAGGCGGTCTGCGCATATTGGAAAAAATAGACAAAGTCGAAGGCGACGTCTACCATCACCGGCCGGCTCTGACTGCTTTCGACTGGCCCTTGTTGCTGCTGCGGGCGTTGTGAGATGCCGATTCACTACCGTCTTCGCCTGAAGTTGATTATTGCCGCAGCGGACGCAAACAACGCTGAATCGGCCCCGGTCTGGTTTTGTTTTCTCGCCGGGTTCCGCGCTTTCCCGGCTCCGGAGTACGCTTGACCCCGGACGAATACTGTCAACACAAGGCCGCACAGAGCGGATCGAGCTTCTACTACTCCTTCCTGTTCCTGCCGCCGGAACGCCGCCGCGCCATCACGGCGCTGTACGCCTTCTGCCGCGAGGTGGACGATATCGTCGATGAATGCGCCGATACCGGCGTCGCGCACGCCAAGCTTGCCTGGTGGCGGCAGGAACTTGTCCGGCTTTACGCCGGAGAACCGCAACATCCGGTGGCGCGGGCGCTCGAGCCTGCGCTTCAGTCCTTCGGCATCAAGCACGAATATCTGGCCGAGATCATCGACGGCATGGAGATGGACCTGAGCCAGAACCGCTACCTTGATTTCGCCGCGCTGGAGCAGTACTGCCACCGCGTCGCCGGCGTGGTGGGTCTGCTGGCGGCCTCCATCTTCGGCTACCGCGACGAGCGCACGCTGGCCTACGCCCACACCCTGGGCCTCGCGTTCCAGCTCACCAACATCATCCGCGACGTCGGCGAGGACGGCCGCAAGGGGCGCATCTATCTGCCCATGAGCGAACTGCAGCAATTCAAGGTTGGCGCGGCCGACATCTTGCACGCGCACCAGAGCGACAACTTCGTCCGCCTGATGGCGTTTCAGATCGAGCGCGCGGAACGCTATTACGCCGCGGCCTTCGAAAAATTGCCTGAAGTGGACCGCAAGGCGCAGCGGCCCGGCCTGATCATGGCGGCAATCTACCGCGCGCTGCTCGCGGAAATCGAAGCCGACGGCTGCAGGGTGCTCACCCAGAGCACAGCGTTGACCCCCGTACGCAAGCTGTGGATTGCGTGGAAGACCTGGATGACGGCGTGAACGTCGCCATTATCGGCGCCGGCTGGGCCGGCCTGGCCGCCGCGGCGACATTGGCGCAGGCAAAGGTCACGGTCACGGTATTCGAAGCGGCGCGGCACTTTGGCGGCCGCGCGCGCTCGGTCGAAATCGAAGGCATCGAACTCGACAACGGCCAGCACCTGCTGATCGGCGCTTACCGCGAAACCCTGCGCCTGATGCGCGCGGTAGGCGCCGATCCGGACCAACTGCTGCTGCGCCAGCCGTTAGCCATCGAGTACCCAGGCAAGTTCAGCCTGCGTGCGCCGCGCCTTCCCGCGCCGCTGCATCTGGTCGCAGCCCTGTTGACTGCCAGCGGGCCGGCCTGGGGTGAGCGGTTCGCCGCCCTGCGTTTTGTGGCGGCAATGCGCCGCAACGCTTATCGCATTGCCGCCGACATGCCGGTCGGCGAGCTGCTCGCACTGCACCGCCAGAGCGGAGCGCTCGCGCGCTATTTATGGGAGCCCTTGTGCGTGTCCGCCCTCAACACCCCGGCCGCCTCGGCTTCGGCGCAGGTGTTCCTAAACGTGTTGCGCGATGGGCTGGACGGCGCGCGCGAGGCGAGCGATTTTCTCGTCCCGCGCGCCGATCTGGGCAAACTCTTTCCCGAACCCGCGGCGGCATTTGTGCGCGCCAACGGCGGCTCGGTGCGGCGGGGAACGCCGGTGCGAACGCTGGACCGGAGCGTGGACGGCTTCGTCCTGGACGCGAGTTCGGAGCGCTACACCCATGTCATCCTCGCTGTCGGGCCGCATCAAATAGACCCGTTGCTGGACCGGTTTCCCATGCTCGCGACTACACGCCAGAGCCTGGCAGCCTTCGCCTACGAGCCGATCTACACCTGCTACCTACAGTATCCGCCGGAGGTGGCTATGCCTCAAGCCATGACCGGCTTCGATGGCGGCGCGATTCAGTGGGTATTCGACCGCGGCAGGCTGAATGGCACAGCGGGACTGCTTGCGGGGGTGATCAGCGCGGGCGGCGTCCATCAGAACGTTTCCCAGGACGTGGTGGCAAGCGCCATGCATCGCGAACTTAGCGCGTTTCTGCCCGGCCTGCCGCAGCCGCTATGGTCGCGCGTGATCGCGGAAAAGCGCGCCACCTACTCCTGCCGTCCCGGCCTCGCGCGACCCGGCAATCAGACTGCCGTCGACAATCTCTATCTGGCGGGGGATTACACCGCCTGCGACTACCCGGCCACGCTGGAAACCGCCGTCCGCAGCGGCGTGCTTGCGGCGCGCCTCGTGCGCCAGCGCTAGCGCAGGCGCGCGATCGCGCCTTCGATTCTGTCGCTCGCGATAATTTCCAGACCGTTTATCGCCTGCCTGGGCAGATTGGCCTTGGGGATGATCGCCTGGGTGAAACCGAGCTTGGCTGCCTCGCGCAGCCGCTCCTGCCCGCGCGGTGCGGGGCGGATTTCGCCCGCCAGGCCCACTTCCCCGAACACCACCAGCTTCTGCGGCAGCGGCTTGGCGCGCAACGATGACACGATCGCGAGCAGCACCGCGAGATCGGCGGCGGGCTCGCTCACTTTCACCCCGCCCACGGCATTGACGAACACGTCCTGGTCGAAACAGGCGATGCCCGCGTGCCGGTGCAGCACCGCGAGCAACATGGCCAGCCGATTCTGCTCCAGTCCGACGCAGAGACGACGCGGGTTGGGCGCATGCGCTGCATCCACCAGCGCCTGGATCTCGACCAGCAGAGGCCGCGTGCCTTCCTGCGTCACCAGCACGCAGGAACCCGGCACCTCGCCGCCGTGCTGCGACAGAAACAGCGCGGAAGGATTGGACACACCCTTCAGTCCCTTATCGGTCATGGCGAACACACCCAGTTCGTTGACCGCGCCGAAACGGTTTTTGACGGCGCGGATCAGCCGAAAGCTCTGGTGCGTGTCGCCCTCGAAGTAAAGCACGGTGTCGACGATATGCTCCAGCACCCGCGGCCCGGCGAGCGCACCTTCCTTGGTCACGTGGCCGATGAAAACGATGGCAATGCCGGTCTGCTTCGCCAGGCGCGTCAACTGCGCGGCACATTCCCGCACCTGCGCCACCGACCCCGGCGCCGAGGAAAGCGCATCGGAATATAGCGTCTGGATCGAATCGATGACCACGATTTCCGGCTTCGCCTGGGCGAGCACGCTTTGGATTCTTTCCAGATTGATCTCGGCCAGCAACTGCAGACCGCCCGAGTCGAGCGCGAGGCGGGTCGCGCGTAATGCCACCTGCTCGGCCGATTCCTCGCCGCTGACGTAGACAGCCAGACGCTCCCTGCTCATGGCGGCAAGTGCCTGCAGCAACAGCGTCGACTTGCCGATGCCCGGATCACCACCGATCAGCACCACCTGCCCGGCGACCAGTCCGCCGCCCAGCACACGGTCGAACTCGGCCACCCCGGTCGGCAACCGCACTGATTCACGCGCGCTCACCTCGGTCAGTTTCCGCAGTTTGGAGGCGCCCGCCGCGCTCTTGTAGCGGTGCGTCGATGCGGCCTCGGCGACGGTTTCGACCAGGGTGTTCCAGGCGCCGCAACTCGGACACTGACCCTGCCATTTCGGCGCGCTGCCGCCGCACTCGGTGCAGGTGTAAATGGATTTGGATTTAGCCACGATTGGATTCCGTTTCAGACCTCCACGACCGGCACCCGCGCGGCCAATGCGCACAGCAGCTCGTAGCTGACCGTGCCGGCGCTGGCGGCGACTTCGTCCGCCGACAGCCCCTCGCCCCACAAGGTTACCGGGCTGCCGACCCTGGCTTCCGGGATGGCGCTCAAATCGGCGCAAAGCATGTCCATTGACGCCCGGCCCACGGTGGCCGTGCGCTTGCCGGCAACGACGATGGGCGTGTTCCTATCGTTAAACCCGGGCGCAGAGCGCGGATATCCGTCGGCATAGCCGCAGGCAACCACGCCGATGCGCATGGCTTGCCGCGCCACGAATGTACCGCCGTATCCGACCCTGTCGCCGGGCTTGAGATCCTGAACCGCGATGATCTCGCTCGTCAGCGTCATCACGGGTTGCAATCCCAGGGCTTCGGCACTCGCGTCGGCGAAAGGCGAACAGCCGTAGAGCATGATCCCCGGCCGCACCCAATCGGCATGAGTTTCTGGGTAACGCAGAACAGCGGCCGAGTTGGCAAGCGTCACTTCACCCTGCAAGCCATGCGTCCATTCAGCGAAGCACGCGAGTTGCGTGGCGACGCCCGCGGGGCCGTCCGCGTCGGCAAAATGCGTCATCAGCGAAATCGCCGCGGCCTTGCCGCTCGCTTCAAGCCGGCTATAGGCGGCGCGAACCTGGGCTCCGGCGAAGCCCAATCGATTCATTCCGGTGTTCAGTTTGAGCAATACCGCGATCTGAGATGACAGGCGGGCGCGTTCGAGCATCAGTATCTGCTCCGCGTCATGCACCACCAGCGCCAGCGCGTAGCGATCGATCAGCGCGAAATCCGCCGGCTGGAACACGCCTTCGAGCAGCAGGATGGGTTTGGAGATTCCCGCCTCGCGCAAGCACACCGCCTCGTTCAGATCGAGCAGCGCATATCCGTCGGCAGCGTCCAGCGCCTGCGCTACGCGCGCCAGGCCGTGACCATATGCATTCGCTTTCACAACTGCCCAGACCCTGGACTGCGGTGCATGGCGGCGCGCGACGCCGAGGTTGTGCCTTAAGGTGGAAAGCTTGAAACTGGCGCGGATCGGGCGCGGCATTTAGGCTGACGGATCACCGAATGGGCGCATCAGCTCCTCACCCCTTGCCGGGGCTCTTCAGCTTGCCCTTGGAGAATTCGACGAAGCTTGAGACCAGGCGCGAGCGGAACTTCTCCTTCGGATAGACCAGCGAGAGTGTGCGCGTGAGCTTGGGCGCGAGCGGCAGCGCCACCAGCACGCCGAGCTGCTTTTCCTTGGCCACGATCACCTTGGACATGATGGCAAAGCCCAAGCCGGTCTCGACCACGCCCTTGATCGCGTCCGGGCTGCCTAGCTCCATCACGCTATTCACATCTTCCGGCGCAAAACCGGCGTGGCGGAAATAGCTGTCGGTCACCTCGCGCGTACCCGAGCCGGGCTCGCGGCTGATGTACGCATGCCGCAACAATTGCCTGGGCGTTACCGTCTTCAACTTTGCCAGCGGGTGCGCCGGCGAACACACCACCTGCAGTTCGTCCTCGCAGCATTCCTCGGTGGAAAGGCTGGGAAGGTGCGAAGGCGCCTCGATCAGGCCGATATCGAGGCTGTGCGCCGCGACGCCGTGCTCGATGGTCTCGGAGTTCGCCACGGTCAGCCGCGCCTTGACCGCTGGATAGGCGACTTTGAATTCTCCCAGCACACGCGGCAACATGAACTCGGCGATGGTCATGCTCGCGCCGATCAGCAGCAGACCCTGGATCTCGCCGGTCAATTCGCTGATGCGGGTATCGAGTTCGGCCGAAAGCGAGAGAATTCTCTCCGCATAGTCCAGCACCACCTCGCCTGCGGGAGTAAGCGAAATCTTGCCGTGACCGCGATCGAACAGCCGGGTATTGAAATGCTCCTCCAGTTGCTTGATCTGAAACGTCACCGCCGGCTGCGTCATGAACAGCGTCTCGGCGGCTTTGGTGAAGCTGCTCTGTTTGGCCACTGCATGAAAAACCTGCAATCTTCTATCCGCCATCTCCGCACCTTCCCAAGGCCCAGTATTACCCCGCCTTATTGAACCATAAATCCTTCCACAAGACTAGCTTATGGCCGTTCTTCGCCAACTCAGCCGCTTTGCCGCACGCGCATAGCGCGAGACAATTCATGGTATAAAGCGCCGTGCCCGCAATTACAACAATCGATTCAGCCATTTTCCCTAGATGAACCGCGGTTTCTACACCGTCATGGCGGCGCAGTTTTTCTCGTCGCTGGCGGACAATGCCTTGCTCATTGCGTCGATTGCCCTGCTGGTGGACCTGCATGGGCCGGCATGGATGACGCCGCTGCTGAAATTTTTCTTCACCGTGTCCTACGTCGTGCTCGCGGCCTTCGTCGGCGCCTTTGCCGACTCCATGCCCAAAGGCAAGGTGATGTTCGTCACCAATGCCATCAAGCTTTCCGGCTGCGCGCTCATGTTCTTTTACGATCATTTTGCGCTGCTGGGAATAAGCGCTCACCTGGTCGTTCTCGCGTCCTATGCGGTGGTCGGGCTGGGCGCCGCCGCCTACTCGCCGGCCAAATACGGCATTCTCACCGAGATGTTGCCGCCGCGGCAGTTGGTGATCGCCAACGGCTGGATCGAGGGTCTGACGGTCGCTTCCATTATTCTCGGCACCATGCTGGGCGGCGCCCTCATCAACTCCAGGGTTTCGGCACTGCTGCTGTCGATCGACCTGCCCCGCATCGACACCGGCGTCGACACCGCGCCCGAAGCGGCGATCATGGTGATTTCGCTGTTTTACCTGATCGCGGCGGTATTCAACCTGCGCATCCCCGACACCGGTGCGCGCTATCACGAGCAGACGCGCAATCCGGTCGTCATGGTCAAGGATTTCGTCGATTGTTTCGCCATCCTGTGGCGCGACAAACTCGGGCAGATCTCGCTCGCCGTCACCACGCTATTCTGGGGCGCGGGTGCCACGCTGCAATTCATCGTGCTCAGGTGGGCCGAACGCCGCCTGAATATGCCTCTGGACCGAAGCGCGATGCTGCAAGGCATGGTCGCCATAGGCGTCGCGCTGGGAGCGGTGCTCGCCGGTCGCCTGGTGCCGTTGAAGAAGTCTCTCTGGGTGCTGCCTTTCGGGGTGGCCATGGGTTTTGCCGTGATGTCCCTGATTTTCGTTACCTGGCTGCCACTGGTCTATTTCCTGCTCATCCTGGTGGGCGCGCTGGCCGGCTTTTTCGTGGTGCCGATGAACGCGCTATTGCAACACCGCGGCCACCTGCTGCTTTCGGCCGGGCATTCCATCGCGGTGCAGAATTTCAACGAGAATCTGAACATCCTGCTGATGCTCGCCCTGTATGCGCTGATGATCCGCGCCGATTTCGGCATCAATACCATCATCGTGTTGTTCGGCGCGTTCGTGTGCCTCACCATGCTGCTGGTGATCAGGCTGCACAAATACAACCAAAGCCGCCAAGACTCGTTGCATCTCATCGGCATGGAGAAGCATTAAGAACTGCGGCGTTCGAATTCGGATAAAACCCCGCACTGCCCTTGTTTTTTTCCACAACCGTGTTTGAAAACACGGTTGGCGCGCGCAGCGCACAAGTCCGTTCGCGGCATGCGACGGTATTTTAGACGCCGTATATATCAGACCCCAACGGCTACGGGATTACGTTCCCGATCTCGACCATGATGCCGGCCGCCCCCGGGCGCACCGGCTTGCTCACGCCCTCGAGGTCGCCGCCCTGGGGCACCACATTGCCGGTCTTGGACACGCGCGCCACCACCACCACCTCGGCGAAACTGGAGAGCTTCGCCGACGGGTTCATCGCCATCGAATCGTCGAACGAAAACGTCAGCGGCAGGTCCTTCACCCTGACCCGCACCGCGGCGAGCGGCGTGCGCGAACCCTGCGCGGGGCGGGCAAGCACGAACACGGTATCTTCGGCTGATGCGCTTGCAGCAAGCGCCGGCGCAAGCTTTACCGTGCCGCTGACGCGCGCGGCCTTCGCGCCGGCGGCCGATGACTTCGCTGCGCCGCCTTGCTGTTCCCGCGCTATCGCGATCGATGATTTCGGCGCGCCGCCCTGCTTGTCCTCGGCTTCCTTGATGCTGGCACGGACCGAATCCAGCATGTCCGAATCCGGCGGCAGCAGCGGCAGCATCCGCCTCCAGTATTCCACCGCCTTGGCAAAATCGCGCTTCTCGAATTCCACGGTTCCCGCCAGAGCCAGCGCCTTGAGATTGTTGCCGTCCGCCTGCAGTGCGCGCCGTACCAGCGCTTCCGGCCTGCCCTGCAATTTCTGACCCTGGGCCATGGCCATGCTATCGGCATAGTCCGCCAATAGTTGCGCATTCTGTGGGAACTTGGCCTCGGCCTTGGCATAGGCGCCGGCTGCCTCGGCAAAGCGTCCGAGGGCGCCGTAGGTGCGCGCCAGCATGATCCAGCCTTCGCCGTCGTCCGGGTTCGATTCCAGCCGCTGCGCCAGGCGCGCGGCCATGGATTCGATCTGCTCCGGCGAAAGCTGGTGCGCCGCTCCCTGCGCCGCGCCTGCCTTGCGCGGGTCCAGCGCCTGCGGGCTGCCCAGACTCAAATACAGCAATACTGAAGCGAGGGGCAGCGCAATCCCGATAGCGATGGCCGCTGCCTTGGAACGCTTGGCCGGCGCCGCCGCGCTGGCCGCGGGCGCGCCGACGTCCTCCAGCAATCCGCGCTGCAAGTCACCGCGCGCCGCCTCCCATTGTTCGCGGCCGATGCTGCCGGCTGCGACATCGGTGTCGAGCTCGGCGACCTGATCGCGAAATACCGTCAGGTTGGATGCCGCGCGCGATACCGGCGCGCCGGCCCTGGCGCGACCACGCATCAGCGGCGTGACCAGGAACGCGAGCGCCACTCCCGTCAGCAGCGCCGCGTATACCCAGAATAGGGTCATGGGCGCTCCTCTTGCGCATCGAGCAGCGAGCGCACGCGCGCCTCGTCCGCCTCGCTCAGCGGCTGCTCCGGCGTTGAACGCCGTCGGCGCAGGATGTAATAGAACAATCCCGCGAGCGCCGCGAACAACAGTGCGAATGGACCGATCCACAGCGGCAGCGTGCTCGCCTTGAGCGGCGGGCGGTAGAGCACGAAATCGCCGTATCGGGCCACCATGTAGTCGATAATCTGGGCTTCGCTCATGCCCGCTTTCAGCTTCTCCCGAATCTGGTTCTTCAGGTCGACTGCGAGCTCGGCGTGCGAATCGGCGATCGTCTGGTTCTGACACACCAGGCAGCGCAGCTCCTCGGCCAGGGCCATGGCGCGCTTTTCCAGCACCGGATCGGCCGCCACCGTCGGCGCTTCCTTGGCCAGCGCCGAGCCGGCGAGAATGAGCCAGAGCAGCAGCACAAACAGCTTACGCATTTCCGTTTAACTCCTTCACCAGCGGCAGGATTTTATCGCGCAGTATCTCGGGGGTGACCACGCCGATGCGCTTGTAGCGGATCACGCCGGCCTTGTCGATAACATAGGTTTCCGGAACGCCGTATACGCCGTAATCGATGCCGATGCGCCCATCACGATCGTAGGCAGATAGTTCATAGGGATTGCCGAAGCGCGCCAGCCAGGCGATGCCGTCAGGGCGCTCATCCTTGTAGTTGAGGCCGACTATCGGCACCACGCCGCTGCGCGCGAGTTCCACCAGGTTGGGGTGTTCCTCACGGCAGGCTACGCACCACGAAGCCCACACGTTCAGCATCCACACCTTGCCCAGCATATCCTTCTGCGCGAAGGTCTTGTCCGGCGCATGCAACTGCGGCAACTGGAACGCGGGCGCGGGTTTGTTTATCAGCGGCGAGGGCACCTCGCGCGGGTTGAGCGTAAGGCCTACGCCAAGAAACACCACCAGCACGATGAAGACTACGAGCGGAATGAGATAGCGGGCGCGCAGCATGACTTTAGCGCGCCGGGGACGGCTTGAGGCCGGCAGCAGCGGCCGGCTGCGCCGAACCGGCGCGCGCCCTGACGCGATAGCGCCGGTCGATGGCTGCGAGCAATCCGCCAAAACCCATCATCAGGCAACCGATCCAGATCCAGCTGATAAAAGGCTTGTAATACAGTCGCACGATCCAGACCTTCGGGCTGATCGGTTCGCCCAGCGCAACATATAGATGGCGCGTCACCCCATAGTCGATTGCCGCCTCGGTCATGGGCATGTTCTGCACCGTATACAGGCGCTTTTCCGGTTTCAGCGTCGTCACCGTGCTCCCGCCTCGCGTGATTTCAATGGTGCCGCGCGTGGCAACGTAATTCGGCCCCTTCACGTCCTCGATCGCCATCAGCCGGAACGTGTAGCCGGCGAGCTGCGAGCTATCCCCCACCTCCATGCGCACGTCGGTTTCGACCTCGTATCCCTTCACCAGCGTCACGCCGACGACGAATACGGCTATGCCGAGGTGTGCAATGAGCATGCCGTAGTAGCTGCTCGGCAATTGCGCCAGCCGCGCGACCAGCCGTTCATTGGGCGCAAGCGCGAGCCGCAGCTTGAGGCTGACCGCGCACGTCGCCGCAATCCAGGCTGCGAACAGCATGCCGAAACCGGCCATGACGCTCCAGTTTCCCATGGCGAGCGGCACGGCGATCGCAGTGGCGAAGCTCACCGCCAGGGCCCAGCGCAAGCGCACGGCAAGTTCCGGCACGCTGGCCTGTTTCCAGCGCGCAAGCGGCCCGACACCCATCAGAAACAGCGCCGGCGCCATGAGCGGCACGAACACCGTCTCGAAATAAGGCGGTCCGACCGAGATCTTGCCCAGACCGAGCGCATCGAGGACCAGCGGATAGAGCGTGCCCAGCAACACGGCGCCTACGGCAACCAGCAGCAGCGCGTTGTTGGTTAGCAGCATGGATTCGCGCGATACCGGCGCGAAACGCCCGCCCATCCCCACCCGAGACGCGCGCCAGGCGAACAGCGTCAGCGATGAGCCCACGACCACGGCCAGAAAGATAAGGATGAATATGCCGCGTTTTGGATCCGTGGCAAAGGCATGCACCGACGTGAGCACGCCGGAACGCACCAGGAACGTCCCCAACAGGCTCAGCGAGAAGGCGAGGATCGCCAGGAACACGGTCCAGATCCGGAACGCGCCGCGCTTCTCCGTCACCGCGAGCGAATGGATCAGGGCCGTGCCCACCAGCCAGGGCATGAACGAAGCGTTCTCCACCGGGTCCCAGAACCACCAGCCGCCCCAGCCCAGTTCATAGTAGGCCCAATAGCTGCCAAGTGCGATGCCGAGCGTGAGGAACATCCAGGCCACTGTCGTCCAGGGACGCGACCAGCGCGCCCAGGTGGCGTCCAGCCGACCGTCGATCAGCGCCGCCATGGAGAACGCAAACGCCACGGAGAAGCCGACGTAGCCCATATAGAGCATGGGCGGATGGAATACCATGCCCGGATCCTGCAACAGCGGGTTGAGGTCGCGCCCGTCGGCGGCCGCCGGCAGCAGCCGATCGAACGGATTGGAGGCAAACAGCATGAACACGAGGAAACCGACGCTCACCAGTCCCATGACGCCGAGCACGCGCGCCACCATCTCTTCGGGCAGGGTGCGGCTGAAAATGCTCACGGCGAACATCCACACGCCCAGCATCAGCGTCCACAGCAGGAGCGAGCCCTCGTGCCCGCCCCACACCCCGGCGACGCGATATTCCAGCGGCAGTCGCGAGTTGGAATGCTCGGCGACGTACTTCACGGAAAAGTCGTTGGTCACGAAGGCATAGGTGAGGCAGGCGAAGGCAAACGCAATGAACAGAAATTGCCCCTGCGCCGCCGGCCGGGCGACCGCCATCCAGGTGGCGTTGCCGCGCGCTGCGCCGATCAGCGGCAGAACCCCTTGCACCAGGGCGATGCACAGCGTCAGCGTTAGGGCGAAGTTGCCGAGTTCGGGAGCCATCATTTTCCTTTCGGCGGCGCCACCACCGACTGCGCGGCGGTTTTGGCGGTTGCCTTGTCGAGTGCATCCTGTGCCGCTGGCGGCATGTAATTTTCATCGTGCTTGGCCAGCACCTCCTCCGCGCGAAACAGGCCGTCGGGGCCGAGCTTTCCCTGCGTCACCACCCCTTTGCCCTCGCGAAACAGATCGGGCAGTATGCCGCGGTAGAACACCGGAATGCGTTTCGCGGTATCGGTCACCACGAACTGCACGGTCACGCCATCGGCCTCGCGCTTGACGCTGCCCTTTTCCACCAGCCCGCCGATGCGAAAGCTTTTGCCCACCGGGGCCTCATTCGCGGCAACCTGGCTCGGCGTGAAGAAGAACACCAGGTTCTTCTGAAAAGCGGAAAGCACCAGGCCCGCGGACAGGGCCAGCCCGGCGATACCCGCCCCGACCAGAACAAAACGTTTATACCTCGGTTTCATCATTCCTCCTGCGCGCCGCATAGAATTTTGCAAGACGCTCGATCACGCCGCGCCGGCGCGCGATCAGCGCCAGGATTTCCGCGACGAGCACCGCCAGGGTGACAGCATACGAGCCCCATACGTACAGCCCATAGCCGCCCATGGCAAGAAAATTCTGCCAGCTTCCCCAGTTCATTTTTGCGCACCTATTTCCGCCGCCACCCAGTCGGTATGGCGCTCGCGCTCCAGAATCACGCAGCGCACCCGCGCCAGCGTGGCGGCGATACTATACATCCAAAAACCGAGCGCCATGACCAGCATTCCGAGCAGCATCGTCGCCGCCATGGTCGGCGCGCTTTTCATGCTCACCGAGGCGCCTTGGTGCAGCGTGCTCCACCACTGCACCGAGAAATAAATGATCGGAATATTGATTACGCCGACCAGCGCCAGCACCGCGCCGGCTTTGTCGGCGCGCCGCGGATCGTCGATTGCAGCCTGCAATGCCATGAAACCTATGTACAGGAAAAGCAGGATTAGTTCCGAGGTCAGGCGCGCGTCCCAAACCCACCAGGTGCCCCAGGTCGGCTTGCCCCACAGCGCACCGGTCCACAGCGCGATGAAGGTGAACAGCGCGCCGGTGGGGGCAAGCGCGGTCGCCACCATCGACGACAGCCGGGTATTTAGCACCAATCCCACCCCGGACCAGAATCCCATCACCAGGTAGAGAAACATCGACATCCATGCCGCCGGAACATGGATGAATATGATGCGGTAGGACTCGCCTTGCTGCGCGTCGGTGGGCGCGACGAAAAAGCCGATATAGAGGCCCGCGGCGCAAAGCGCCACGGCGAGGAGCGCGAACCATGGCTGCAGCGCGCCCGCGAGCGGATAGAAGCTCTGCGGCGAGGAAAAAAGAAACCAACTGAATCTGTTCGACTTGATCATCAATCCCTCATTCCATCGCGATGCGCAGCGCCGCGGCGCTCGCCCAGGGCGCGAGCACCAGCGCCAACGCAAGAAACCCGCCGAGCAGCAGCAGATGCGCCTCGGCGCCCGTCCCGGCCGCGGTTGCGCCGACCGAGCCGGCGCCGAAAATCAGCACCGGCACATACAGCGGCAGCACCAGCAGCGCCACCAGCACGCCGCTGCCGCGCACTCCCAAAGTGAGCGCCGCGGCGACCGCCCCGATCAGGCTCAGCAGCGGCGTGCCGATCAGCAGCGACACGCACAACACCGCTAGCGCATCGCCGGGAAGGTCGAATTGCAGACCCAGCAGCGGCGCCATCAGCACCAGCGGCAATCCCGACACCAGCCAGTGCGCGATCACCTTGCCCATGACCAGGACGACCAGCGGTTCTCCAGCGAGCAGCATCTGCTCCAGCGTCCCATCCTGGTGGTCCGGCGCAAACAACCGCGCCAGCGACAGCATGCAGGCGAGCAGTGCCGCCACCCACAACACGCCGGGCGCCATATTGCGCAACTGGCTCGCCTCGGGACCGACGCCGAGCGGAAACAGGCTCACCACGATGATGAAAAACACCAGCGCATTGACGACGTCGCCGCGGCGCCGGAATGCGAGCAGCAGGTCGCGTCGCAGTACCCACCCGAGCGCCCTGATCATGCGGCCAGCAGTGCCGCAGTGTGCACGTCGAGATCGATGCGCAGCACCGTATGCGCCACCACCTGCACTTCCTGGTGCGTGGTCAGGACCACCATGCCGCCCGAGGCGAGATGCGCGGCGAGCAGGTGCTCCAGTTCCACCACCGCGCCGACATCGAGCGCGGAAAACGGTTCATCGAGAATCCACAAGGGCGCTGCAGCCGAAAGCGCGAGCCGGGCCAGGGCAACGCGCCGGCGCTGTCCCTGGGACAGTATTTTCGTCGGCAGTTCCGCACAATGCGCAACCCCAAAACGATCGAGCGCGGCAAGCATGCGCCCCGCATCGGCAGTCATGCCGCCCAGGGCCGCTGCGACCTGAAGGTTCTCGAGGGCCGTGAGATCGTCCTTCAGGGCATTCAGATGGCCGATGAATACCAAGTTCCTGCAATATTCCTCGCGCTCGGCGCGGATCGGCCGTCCGCGCCAGCGCAACTCGCCCGCGCTGGGAAGAAGCAGGCCGCACATGATGCGCAACAGGCTGGTCTTGCCGCTGCCGTTGGCCCCGGCCACGCGCAGCAACTGGCCGGCACCGAGCCGGAAGCTCAGTCCGCTGAACAACCGCCGTTCGCCGCGGGTGCACTCGAGTTCACGCGCTTCAAGCATTGCCGCAACACCTTTTCAACATGCGCGCCAGGAAAATCCTTGCCGGCGGACGCCAGTGTATCCGCATGAAGACGCCCCGATTTTGCGCTGCATCAAAAGATTCTCTCGTACCGCGCGATCAGACGCACGGGCATTCCAGCGACAAAAATCGGCTTCAGGCCGGTCTCATGCTGCTCGGCGGCACGGATTATTCAGGAGTATTTTTCGTGGCATTTCCAGCAAATCAACCTCTGGGCGGGAGGCAAATCAAATCGCCCTTATGCGCCTATGAGGTTTCTGCCTTGTCCGGCGCCGGAACGGGGGTGGGGGACTGATCCGGATTATCCACAGCCGGCACAATGTTTTTCTCCAGCTTGCGCAGTCGTTTTTCTTCCTGCTTTTTTTTCTTCGCCAGATCCTTCTGACGCTTTTCATATTGATAATTAGGCTTTGCCAATTTGTCACCCTTCCAGTTGCTAGGCTTGATTGTTGAATTTCGAAGTATACGGCCAAAACGCCGATTCGTACGCCGGCATTTTGCGCCCACTCGGGGATGGCATCAAGCGAATCAGCGGCTTATCAACAAAAATATTTCGTCTCCTACGGCGCCGCCGCTCGGCCTTGCGCTTGGACAGACGACCCTTTCAGTTCGCGGACCGCTGCCGACGCGTGTTACAGCACCACCGGCTCGTTCGGCAGTTCGTTGGAATCGTCCTCAGCCGGCGGATAATGCTCGGCGAGCAAATCGCTGATCGCCGCCACGCCGAGGCTCACGCCTTGTTCAAAGCGTCCGGCCGCGAACGAGCGCTGCATTTCGCCGCAGATCGCTTCCCAGGCAGCGTCGCCGACCTTGTTGTGGATACCGCGATCGGCGACGATTTCGACGCGCTTGTCGGCCAGCAGCAAATAGATCAGCACGCCGCTGTTATGCTCCGTATCCCACACGCGCAACTGGCCGAACAACTCCACCGCCCGGCTGCGCGCGTTCTGGCCGCGCCACAAGCGGAGTAAAGGCAGCGCGGCCTCGAGCGCGAAGCGCAACTCGCCGCAATGCCGCCTTTCCTGTTCCCCAATCTTGTCCCTGATCGCGCGCATCACCGCCGGCGGAAACGCGCGCCGCACCGACCACTGATCGGTGAGCAGATGCCGCAAAACGCGTTTCCATCGCATCAGTTTTTTCCCCAGCCGCCCGAGGCCCCGCCGCCGCCGAAACCCCCGCCCCCGCCGCCGAAACCGCCGCCTCCACCACCCAATCCGCCGCCAAAGCCGCTCGGGTAATAGCCGCGGCCGCCGCCCATCAGCGCGATGAAAAATGCGACGATGCCGGCGATGACAGCAGCGCCGAGCGCGCCAGCGATGACCCAGGCGATGAATCCCGCCGCCGCGCCGGTAGCCGCGGAGCCGAGCAGACGGCCGAAGACCGCTTTTAGCACCCCGCCCGCGACCACGACCACGATCAGCAAGACCACGAACAGCGATTGGTAATCGTCGACGCTCGAACCCTGCGTCCGCGCGCGCGCAGGCAGCTTTTCGCCCTCGATCAACTTCATCAGCGTTTGCGCGCCCTCGCGGATGCCGCCGTAGAAGTCGTTGGCAAGCAAATGCGGCGCGATCACCTCGCGGATAACGCGTTTCGCCACCACGTCGGGAATCGCGCCCTCCAGCCCGTAGCCCACTTCGATGCGCAGGCGCTGATCTTTCTTGGCGATGATCAGGATCACCCCGTCGTCGACCTTGGCGCGGCCGATTTTCCAGCGTTCGGCGACGCGAATCGAATACTGCTCTATGGATTCCGGCTGGGTGCTGGGGAGCATCAGCACGGCGATCTGGCTGCCTTTTCTCTGCTCGAAGGCGCGCAGATCGGATTCGAGCGAGGCGAGCTGGCCTGAGTCGAGCGTGCCCGTGAGGTCGGTGATGCGCGCCTTGAGCGGCGGCACCGGGACTTCGTCCGCCGCGCCTGCAGCCGCAGCAAAGACCAGGGCGAGAATACCGAACAGCCGAATCAGAGCACGCAGACCTGAACGGCTGCGCATGAGCTTGGACCGCGCAAGCTCATCGACCCGCAATCGCACAACGCTCATGCGCTTGACTGTCTAGTCCCCGTCATTTGGCCGGAGTGGGCGCCGCGGCGGGCTTGTCGAAGCTCACCGTCGGCGGTATGGCGATGGCCTTCTCGTTTTCGACCGCAAAATTGGGTTTCACCTGATAGCTGAACAGCATAGCCGTCAGATTGTTGGGGAAAGTGCGGATCAGGGTGTTGTATTCCTGCACCGACTTGATATAGCGATTGCGCGCCACGGCGATGCGGTTCTCGGTGCCTTCGAGTTGCGCCTGCAGATCGCGGAAATTCGCATCCGATTTCAACTGCGGATAATTTTCCGAGACCAGCAGCAGCCGCGAGAGCGCGCTGGAAAGGCCGGCCTGCGCCTGCTGGAACTTGGCGAAAGCCGCAGGATCGTTGATCAGTTCGGGCGTGGCCTGGATACTGCCGACACGCGAACGCGCCTCGGTCACCTGGATCAGGATCTGCTGCTCCTGTGCCGCAAATCCCTTCACAGTGTTGACCAGGTTCGGCACCAGATCGGCACGGCGCTGGTACTGGTTCAGCACTTCGGACCAACTGCCCTTGATCTGTTCGTCGCCGCGCTGCATGTCATTGTAGCCGCAGCCGGAAAGACCCAGCGTTATTGCGGCCAGCCCCATCACCCATATCCTGCGCATGTGTATTCTCCTCGATATGACCCGCTGCTTAATTGGGGGCGCGAACGCGGATTTCAAGCCGCCGCCGCGCGGCTTCAGGCCTGAGCGACCAAACCGGCCATGGTGCGGCGGGCCAAGCAAAGATCTTCCCATGCCTTCGCCTTGTCCGGCAGGCTGCGCAACAGGTAGGCCGGATGATAGGTGACGATGAGGGGCACGCCCCGATACCGGTGCAGGCGCCCGCGCAGCGAAGCGATGCTCGCGTCGGTGTCGAGCAAGGTCTGGCAGGCGAAGCGCCCCATGGCGAGGATCAGCCTGGGCCGGATCAGTTCGACCTGACGCGCGAGAAACGGTGAGCATTGCGCCATTTCCGCGTGCTCGGGATTGCGGTTTCCCGGCGGCCGGCACTTGAGCACATTGGCGATGTAGACATCCTCGCCGCGCTTCAAACCGATGCCGGCAAGCATTGCATCGAGCAATTTTCCCGCCTGGCCGACAAAGGGCTCCCCGCGCGCGTCTTCTTCCGCGCCCGGCGCCTCGCCCACCAGCAACCAGTCGGCTCGCTCGCCGCCGACGCCGAACACGGTCTGAGTACAGGTCTTGCGCAGGCCGCAGGCCGTACAGGCGGCAACGCTCGCCTTGAGTTCGGCCCAGTCCATGCGCGCAATGCGCCCGGCACGATCGTCCGCGTCAATCGCGGGTTGCGCCGAAGCCGGCCGCGCGAGGGCGGCTGGAACCGCGGCGACGGACGCGTTCCGGTCTTCCTCCTCTCCCACCCCTCCTCCCACCTCCCTGCTTTTCAACCGCCAAAGCGGCGTCAACCCAATTTCCTCGAGGAATAATTCCCGGCGCGACATCATAGCCGCAGGCCGAGAACCAGCGCATCCTCGCGTCCGGCCTGCGCAGGATAGTATTCGCGTCTCAGGCCCACCCGCTTGTAACCATGGCGCTCATACAAGCGCAAACCGGCCACATTCGACGGCCGCACTTCGAGGAATATCAGCCGTATGCCCTGCCCGCGCGCGACTTCGCACAGGCGCTGCAGCAACTGGCCACCATAGCCCTGCCTTTGGCAGCCCGCGGCAATGCTGAGGTTGAGCAAATGCGCCTCGTCTGACGCCAGCATCACCACGGCATAGCCGATCAGCTCGCCATTGCGCATATAGGCTGAACAATCGTAGCCGGCAGCGAGGGAATCGCGGAAATTTCCCGGCGTCCAGGGAAAAGCGTAAATCGCGTTTTCGATCGCCATCACTGCAGGCAGATCGGCTTCGGCCATCGGGCGTAGCTCGATCACGGGTTTGAGCACGGCACTCATCGTTCGTTCATCTTCAGCGCCACCTTGTCGCGCACGTAGAGCGGCGCCGCTGCGGCCGCATCGACGCCCCCCCCGGCAGCGAACACCTCAAGCGCAAGACGCAGCATCGCCGCCGCATGCGGAATGGCGTCGGCATCGGTGCGCGCGATTCTGCCGCCGTAACACCGCGCCAGCACCGCGCCATGCACGCGAAAACCGCTGCCGCAACCGACCCAGTCCCCGCCTTCGACCTGCGGCACGGTTTCCGGTCGGTAAAGCGCAGGCGCATGCATTTCGATCCATTTGCCACCGCTCTTGCGATAGGCCGCATGATACACCTCGCCCATGCGCGCATCGAGGCAGGCGATCACCTTGTCGGCGCCGCAATCCTCGGCCAACGCGAGCAGCGTGCCGATACCCGCTGTCGGCAGATTGCGCGCCAGCGCCAAGCCTTGCGCGATGCCGCAGGCGATGCGCAAGCCCGTGAACGATCCGGGCCCCGCGCCATAGGCGATGCCGTCGATGGCCCGCATCTCCAGCCCGGCTCGCAGCAGCAGTTCGCGCAGTGCGGGCAATGCGAGTTCCGAGTGCCGTTGCCCGGCGTGGAAGCTGCGCCCGAATACCTGCGCGCCTCGCGACACGGCGAGCGAACAGTATTCGGTGGAGGTTTCGAGCGCGACGAGATTCACGGCAGACGCGGGAATGCGATGCCGCATTTTAGCGTATCCGGCACGGACCACCGCCTTCCGGCCGCGCCGATCTCCACCGACCCCGGCGTGCCGGCGGCGCGCGCGGACAGCCCGTGGAAGAACATGAAGGACCTGGTTTCTGCGACAATGACAAAACGCGACCGGGAGAGCCGTCCCCAAAGGAGCCGCCACGATGGAACTCAAGACGCCGACGCCGTTGAAATCGGAGCATCAAGCCTTGTATGCCGAAATCAACCAGGCCGCCAAACTCCAGGACCGCACCGGCAAAGCTACGCGGCTGGTGGCCAGGCTGATCGAGCGCCATTTCGCCAAGGAGGAAGAATTCGCCCTGCCGCCGCTCGGCCTGCTGCCGGCGCTGGCACAAGGCACGATCGAGCCGGGGATGGCGGCTGCGATCACCATGGCGGCAAGACTGCACGACGAATTGCCCGACCTGCTCGCGGAACAGCGCGTCATCGTCGCCGCCCTGGAGGAACTGATGGCTGCGGCCGAAAGCGAAGGCCATGCGGAATTGGTCGGGTTCGCCGAGAAACTGATGCTGCACGAAGAAATCGAACAGCAGGTGTCCTACCCCACAGCGATCCTGATCGGCAAATACTTGCAGTTGCGGCTCAAGACCTAGCGCAGGAGAACTCCCCATGACCGCGGGCGTAACTCTGCCCCTGTGGCTGGTGGTCCTCGCAGGCGTGCTAGCGCTGATCGGCTTGCTCGACCGGCTGCTGGTTCCCAGCGTGCGCTGGTTCGTTCGCAGCCGCGCGAACAAGGTGCTGGACGAAGTCGGCTCGCGCCTCAGGATCCAAATCCGCCCGTTCCAGCAAACCCAGCGCCAGGTGCTGATCGATCGCCTGCTCTACGACGAGAAAGTGCAACAGGCGGCGGCGGCGTTCGCGCGCGGGCAAAACATGCCGCGCGAAGTGGTCATGGCGCGGATCCGGGGCTACGCGCGCGAAATCGTGCCGGCTTTCAACGCCTACTTCTATTTCCGCGTCGGCTACTGGCTGGGGCGGAAAATCGCCCGCCTGCTGTACCGCGTGCGCGTCGGCTACACCGACAACGAAGGCCTCGCGCGCGTGCCGCCCGATGCGGCGGTGGTGTTCGTGATGAACCACCGCAGCAACATGGACTACATCCTCGCCGCCTACCTGGTTGCGGACCAGGCGGCGCTGTCCTACGCCGTGGGCGAGTGGGCGCGTATCTGGCCGCTGCGGCAACTGATCCGTTCCATGGGCGCGTACTTCGTGCGGCGCAACTCGCGCGACAAGCTCTACCGCAAAGTGCTGGAGCGCTACATCGTCATGGCCACGCAAGCCGGCGTGACCCAGGCGGTGTACCCCGAAGGCGGCCTCACTCGCGACGGCAGGATGCGCGCGCCCAAGCTCGGCGCGCTCGACTACATGGTGCGCGGCTTCGACCCCGAGGGCGAGCGCGACCTGGTGTTCATTCCCCTGGGCATTAACTACGACCGCACGCTGGAGGACCGCTCGCTGCTGCTTGGACTGGACGAAAACGCGAAGAAGACCGGCGCTCTTCGAGCGGCATGGAACACGCTCGCGTTCGCCGCGCATCAGGTCCGCCTGATGAGCAAGAACGAATGGCGCCGCTTCGGCTACGCCTGCGTCAATTTCGGCACGCCGCTATCGATGCGCGAATTCGAGCGGGTGCGCGGCTTGGATTTCCGCAAGTTGGCAGGGGAAGAGCGCTACGCGCGCATTGCCGAACTGGGCGACCATCTGATGGGGAGCGTCGGCAAGCTCATCCCCGTCCTGCCGGTACCCCTGGTGGCGCTGGTATTCGAGCGCAACGCGGGCAAGGCCCTGTCCGAACTCGAGCTCAAATCGGAGGTGGAGATCCTGATCGAGCGCCTGGAAGCGGCGGGAGCGCATATCTATATCCCGCGCCGCGACCGCGATTACGCCGTCACCGCGGGCCTGCGCATGATGCTGCTGCGGCACATCGTGGAAGAGCGCGACGGTTTGTACGCCGCCGATCCCGCGCAAGCCACGCTGCTGCGCTACTACGCGAATTCCATCGCGCATCTGCTGGCGGAGTGATCCGGCGCGGCGGGGAGCGCCGGCGTAATGCTGCAATGGGGCAAATTCGAATACAAGCCCGCCGTGGTTCATGCTTAAGTCGAAAATTGATGGAGAATGGCGTCCAGAGCCGCTCTCCTCACTCTTGCACGGTCCATTGGGGATTCCACGCCACTTCCCACAGATGCGCGTCGGGGTCTTGGAAGTAGCCAGCGTAACCACCCCAGAAGGTGTCGTGCGCTTGCTTTACGATGACCGCTCCCGCTCTTTTCGCTTGCTCCATCACGGTGTCGACTTCGAACTTCGAGGAAACGTTATGGCCAATGCTGAACTCGGTCATGCTTCGTCTACCAAGTTGGATTCCGGCATCATGAGCAAGACTCTTTCGCGGCCAGAGTGCGAGCTTGACTCCGGCTTGGAGGTCGAAAAAAGCGACTGCCCCGTGCTCGAACTCTGTACCAACAATGCCCTCGGTCTTTAAGCCAAGTCCATCACGGTAGAACCGGACTGCTTTCTCGAGATCATCAACGCCGAGCGTAATGAGTGTAATACGAGCCTTCATGGTCGTGCGCTCCGTGAGGCATAATCGGGCTAGGAAGAAGTCTCTCGAGGTGTTCATCGCCCCGCAGTTTCGGATTGGGCTTCCTTCAGACCCCGCCTCGCGGCGACGCCCTTGCCCTTCTCCTTGCCTTCGGCTCTGCGAAAACCTGGCCATAGGACTTTCACCTACAAAGTAACGCGCCATGCCCGGCGCACACGTTCACGTTGAGCGGCGCGCCGCTTTTGCGCGTCCGCTCGAACGCGTTATGCCGCGGTGAGCTTGATTTTCTCGACATCGGCAAGCTTAACTCGCTGCCGCGCGTGCCACAGATCATAGTTGTGCTGCATCGCGAGCCAGCTCTCGGGCGCACGTCCGAGCGCCTTCGAGAGCCGAAGCGCCATCTCCGGAGACACTGCACTCGATCCTTTCAGTATGCGGCTCAGCGTCGAAGCAGCCACCCCGAGCTTTAGCGCGAGTTCCCGACCGCTCAGATCGTTGGGCTCAAGGTAGACCCGAGTGATGAACTCTCCCGGGTGGGGGGGATTGTGCATAGCCATCAGTGGTAATCCTCATAGTCCAGAACGTAAGCATCGCCGTCGCGAAATTCAAACGTCAGCCGCCAGCTTCCATTAACCCAGATGGACCAGCGACCCTTTTCCCGCCCCTTCAATGGGTGAAGGCGGAAACCCGGGATGCTCATGTCCTCGATCTCTTGGGCCGTATCCAAGGCCGCGAGTTGCATTCGCAGCCGAGCAGCGTGATGCGGCTGGACCCCGGCCAAGCTTCCTGACTCAAAAAACTTCTGTAGCCCCTTGTGCCGGAATGTCTTGACCATACTCGATCATACGCTGTTGCGCACCGCGCAACAACCGGTGTCGGCCTACCGCGGCATATTCGGGATAGGGAGAAGCCTCGCGGCTCCCCCCTCCCACACCACCGTACGAACGGGTCGGCGTACGTTAAAACCCTCGCCATCCGCAACAAACTCATTTCGAAGCTGTACCAACTTTCAGGTCACACGGTTGCCCCTACGGCCTACAGGATTCTCCGTGTACGCTTCACCTCCTTTGTTCGCCAGCACAACACCTCTGGCTCCGCCGTCAATGCAACACTCGATACGGGTGGGTGGTTATGCGCGCGTTTGCCAAACGTGAGGATCACGGCGCGCGTGAAAGACCGCCAACACGACAATCCGATGCGCTTCCGGTAGAAAGTACACGAAGTA
>SCTX01000151.1 GCA_004298385.1 Betaproteobacteria bacterium
CCTTCTCGCGCGCAAACGCCGCCTCGGGAAATGCCGGCGTCTGCAGGATTTCGGCTAGCGTCGCGAGCGCCTGCGCACGCTCGCGTTCGCTCGACAGGGTGCGCAGGGAAAGTCCGGCGCGATCGCGGTCGACGCTACCGCCCAGTAGCGCGCCGACATCGGCGATGCGACGGCTGATCTCCTCCTCCGAGCGAGCGGCAGATCCGGCCTTGACAAGCGCATGGGTAAGCCCGCCGAGCCCGGCCTTGTCGGCAGGGACGCGCCGCCCGCCGGCGTCGAAATCGACGTTGACGTCGAGCATGGGAATGCTGCGGCTTTCGACGAAATAGACGCGCGCCCCGGAGGAGGTGGTCCAATGCTGGATCGGCAGCGCGGCTTGCGCCGCGCATGCCGCAAGCCACAATGCCGCCGCCAATACCAGACGAACCGGGGTTATTCCCTCGTTGTTCGCGTCCCTCGCCACTTCAGTGCCTCACGCCCGGCGGCGCCGGCCGCGGTGTCGCCCGCTCCAGCGGTTGCGGCTCGAGCACGACCACGGTGAGATCATCGTCGACAAAGTACTGCTTCGCCACCGCGCGCACCTGCTCGGCGCTTACCGCTTTGATGCGATCGAGCACGCGGTCGATGTCCTGGTGCGACAGGCCGGCAGTTTCAAACTGACCGATCTCCATGGCCTGGCCAAAAATCGAATCGCGCTTGAATATCTGGCTCGCCACCACTTGCGCCTTCACCCGCTCGAGTTCCTCCGCGCTCACGCCGCCTTCGACCAGGCGCGCGAGCTCGGCGCGCAGCGCCGTTTCCAGCTCGGCGGCGCTCCTGCCCTGGCTCGGGGTCCCATCCAAATAACACATCCCCGCGCCGCGCGCCGTGGCGTCATAGCCTGCGCCGACGGAGCTGGCGATGCGGCTGTTGCGCACCAGCGACTGATTGAGCCGTGCCGATTCGTTGCCGTCGAGCACGCTGGTGAGCACTTCCAGCGCATACGGCTGCCAGTCCTTGTCCACGTCGCGCAGCACCGGGCATTTCCAGCCCATCAGCAGATAAGGCAGTTCCGCCGGGGCTTTGACCACCACGCGGCGCGCGCCGCGCTGCTCCGGCTCGAGTTGGGGCTTGCGCTCGGGTAGTGGCCTCGCCTTGATCCGACCGTAGTATTTTTGCGCCAGGGCGAACACTTCTTCCGCCTTTACATCGCCGACCACCACCACGAAAGCGTTGTTGGGCACATACCAGCGTGCATACCAGTTGCGCGCGTCGTGATGGCTCATGTTCTCCAGGTCGTTCATCCAGCCTATCACCGGCCGGCGATAAGGATGAGCGAAATAGGCCGTTGCATTGAGCGCCTCGGATACGAGGGCATGCGGCTGGTCCTCGGTGCGCAGGCGCCGCTCCTCCATCACCACTTTGATCTCGCGCGAGAACTCGGCCTCGGTCACCAGCAGATTGGACATGCGGTCTGCCTCCAGGCGCAGCACCAGCGGCAGCGCGGCCTTCGGCACCTGCTGGAAATAGGCGGTGTAGTCGCGGCTGGTAAACGCATTTTCGCGGCCGCCGGCGGCGGCGATTCGGCGAGAAAATACACCGCTCTTGACGGTCTTGGTTCCCTTGAACATCATATGTTCGAGAACGTGCGCGACGCCGCTCTCGCCGCTCACCTCATCCATGCTGCCGGCGACGTACCAGACCATGTGGACCACGGTGGGAGCGCGATGGTCTTCTTTCACGATCACGCGCAGACCGTTGGCGAGCTTGCGCTCCTGCGCTGCACCCTGCGCAAGGGCGGCGCTCACGGCGAGCGCCGCTAGAAGCGCAAACAAGCGGCGAAACATCCGGATTCCCATCGACACCCTTCTGCTAAAATCGGAGCGTATCTTAGCGGTTTTTTCAGCCAGCCGCGTGGGCTTTCATGTTCAGCTTCCTCAAAAAATCTACCGAAACGGCAGCGCTTCCACCCTGGAGTGAACGACTCAAGGCCGGGCTGGCGCGAACGCGCGCGCAGATCGGCGGTCTGTTCGGCGGCGGCAAGATCGACGCCGCGCTGTACGAAGAGCTGGAATCCGCCCTGCTTTGCGCCGACACGGGGGTGGCGGCAACCCAGTTCCTGCTGGAAAACTTGCGCCAGCAAGTGAAAAAAAATGGACTCACCGAACGGCGCGAGCTCAAGCTCGCTCTGCAGGAAGCGCTTGCGACCCTGATCGCGCCGCTGGAGCGGCCGCTGGCGGCGAAAGGACACCACCCCTTCATCATCATGCTGGCCGGGGTCAATGGCGCCGGCAAGACCACTTCGATCGGCAAACTGGCGAAATATTTTCAGGCGCAGGGAAAAAGCGTGCTGCTCGCCGCCGGGGACACTTTTCGCGCCGCCGCGCGCGAGCAGCTTACGATCTGGGGCGAGCGCAATCAGGTTGCAGTGATTGCCCAGCATGGCGGCGATCCGGCAGCGGTGATTTTCGACGCGATCCAGGCGGCGCGCGCGCGCAATATCGACATCGTGCTCGCCGATACGGCCGGGCGGCTGCCGACCCAGTTGCACCTGATGGAAGAAATCCGCAAGGTGAAGCGGGTCATTGCCAAAGCCGACGCGAGCGCGCCGCATGAGGTGCTGCTGGTGCTGGATGCCAATACCGGCCAAAACGCGCTCAGCCAAGTGAAGGCTTTCGACGACGCGCTGGGCTTGACCGGCCTCATCCTGACCAAGCTCGACGGCACGGCCAAGGGCGGGGTAATCGCCGCCATCGCGAGAGAGCGCCCGGTGCCCATACGCTTTGTCGGCATCGGCGAGGGCATAGACGACCTGCGCCCGTTCCTGGCGCGGGACTTCGCCGCCGCCTTGTTCGATGCGGACTGAGCTCGCGCTTATTCCCCGCTCCCCGATGATCAGCTTCAGCCAGGTGCGCAAGAGTTATCGCGGCGGCCACGAGGCGCTCGCCGAACTCTCGTTCAGTATCGAAACGGGCGAGCTGGTGTTCATTACCGGCCGCTCGGGCGCAGGCAAAAGCACGCTGCTCAAGCTGATCCCGGCGATCGAGCGTCCGACCAGCGGTACCGTGCTGGTGAACGGCCAGAACATCGGCAGCATGCGCCGCCCCGCGATCCCCTACCTGCGGCGCAACCTGGGGCTCATTTTCCAGGACCAGAAGCTGCTCTACGACAGGAGCGCGTTCGACAACGTCATGCTGCCGCTCGCCTTCACCGGCCACGCGCACAAGGACGCCGCGCGGCGCGTGCGCGCGGCGCTGGACAAGGTCGGCCTGCTGGCGCGGGAGAAGGCCAACCCGATCACGCTCTCCGGCGGGGAGCAGCAGCGCCTGTGCATCGCGCGCGCCGTGGTCAACCGCCCCAGCATCCTGCTCGCCGACGAACCGACCGCCAGCCTCGACTCCGCCTCGGCCGCCGAGGTCATGGAGATGTTCCGCTCGTTCAACCAGGTCGGCGTGACCGTGCTGATCGCCACCCATGACGAAGCCCTGGTGCAACGCCTCAATCCGCGCGTACTAGTGCTTAAGCAAGGCAGGCTCGCGTCATGATCACCTGGCTGCGCCAGCACCGGCGGACCTTCGGCCTGACGCTGACGCGACTGGCCGGCAATCCGCTGGCCACGTTGCTCAACGTGATGGTGATCGGCGTAGCCCTGGCGTTGCCCCTGGGCGGCTACCTGCTGCTGCAGAACCTGGGCAGCGTTACGCGCCAGCTTACCGGCAATCCGCAAGTCAGCCTGTTCCTCGCCCCCGAAGCGGGCAAGGCCGATATCGCGGCGTTGGAGGCCCGATTGAAGCAGATCCCCGGCGTGCGCGCGGCGCGCTTCATTCCGCGCGAACAGGCGCTGGAAGGCCTCAAGCGCTCGGAGAACACGGCCGATGTCATCGCCACGCTACAGGTCAACCCTCTGCCCGATGCCTTTGTGCTCGAAACCGGCGGCAGCGCGGCGGAGCTGGAAAGACTGGAACCCGAACTGAAGGCCTTGCCAAAGATCGCCCACGTGCAATTCGATTCGGCCTGGGTGAAAAGGCTGGAAACGCTGATCGAGCTCAGCCGGACGGCGGTGTTGATCCTCGCCACCCTGCTCGCCTTCGGCCTGATAGCGGTGACTTTCAACACCATACGGCTGCAGATCCTGACGCAAAAAGACGAGATTGAAGTGAGCAAGCTGATCGGCGCGACCGACGCCTTCATCCGGCGCCCGTTTTTCCACCTGGGTCTCATACAAGGTGCGCTAGGGGGCCTGGCCGCCCTCGCCATCGTCTACCTGTGCAGACTCATCCTCAACCGGAGCATCCTCGCGTTGGCGCAGCTTTACGGCTCGGACTTCAGACTCGGATTCTTCGGTTTCTCAGACTGTCTCGCCCTGCTCGTCTTTGCTGCCTTTCTCGGGTGGCTGGGCGCCTATATGTCAGTAAGCAGACACTTAGCCGATATAGAACCCAAGTAAAAAACCTTTTAAAATCAATTCCAGCATCGCACGCTGGAACCGTTGGAACTTCTCCGGCTATTGGCACTCTACTGGCAAGAGTGCTAAACTTATAATATGTGAATGTTGCGTTGCAGCGGCAGACGTCGAAAACGTTTCCGCCAACGCTCCGTTAAGGAGATATCGCAAGATGAGTCAAGTGCTGGCGTTACCGGTGCCTTCCCTGGTTGGAAGCCTGGAAACCTACATTGCTACCGTGAACCGCTTTCCCCTGCTGACGGCGGAGGAAGAGTTGCGCCTAGCGCGCAAGCTGCGCGACGAGAACGACCTCGATGCCGCGCGCGCTTTGGTGGTATCGCATCTGCGTGTGGTGGTCGCCATCGCCCGCGGCTACCTCGGCTACGGCCTGCCGCACGCCGATCTGATCCAGGAAGGCAACATCGGCCTGATGAAGGCAGTGAAACGCTTCGACCCCGAGCGCAACGTGCGTCTGGTGTCCTTTGCCATCCACTGGATCAAGGCCGAAATGCACGAGTTCATCCTGAAGAACTGGCGCCTGGTGAAAATCGCCACCACCAAAGCGCAGAGAAAGCTGTTCTTCAATCTGCGCTCGATGAAAAAAGGCCTCGGGCCGCTGACGCAGGAGGCGGTCGATGACATGGCGAAGCAACTGCGCGTGAAACCGGAAGAAGTCAGGGAAATGGAAATGCGGCTCTCCGGCCAGGACGTCTCCATGGAAGCCGGCGACGACGACGAGGATGCCTACGCCCCCATAGCCTACCTGTCCGATCCGGACAAGGAGCCCTCGCTCCTGCTTGAAGCGGAGGAAACCGAGCGCGACGGCGCGCGCGGCCTGCAAGCGGCGCTGGCGAGTCTGGATAAACGCAGCCGCCGCATCATCGAAGCGCGCTGGCTGCGCGAGAAAGATCCGGCGACGCTGCATGAGCTCGCGGCCGAGTTCAAGGTTTCGGCCGAGCGCATCCGCCAGGTCGAATCCAGGGCAATGCAGAAAATAAAGGGACTGCTGGCGGCGGCGTAGGTGTTCACCGCGCCCGCAGCCCCTCAGCGCCTATTATCCCTGCTTGAGCAAGATGCGCAGATCGGCGACCAGATTCGCGCCGCCGTCGCCATGCCTCACGAACAAGCGAACTCGCCCCTGGGGGTCGAATACATAGCTCCCGGCGGTGTGGTCCACCGAATAACTGCCGGGCGTGCCGCCGGCTTGTTTCTGGTAGAACACACGGAAATCCTTCGCCGTCCTGGCGGTGGTCTCCAGGTCGCCATATAGCCCGAGAAACCCTGGGTCGAAGGCCGGAACATAGCTGGACAGCAACTCGCGCGTATCGCGCTCCGGATCGACGGTGACAAACAGCATCTGCACACGCTGCGCGTCCGCCCCGAGCTGCTGCAACACCGCTTTCATCTCCAGCATCGTGGTAGGACAAACGTCCGGACATTGGGTATAGCCGAAGAACATGACCACCGCCTTGCCGCGAAAGTCCGCGAGCGTGCGCGTCTTGCCGTTATGGTCGGTCAGGCGGAAATCCTTGCAGCAGTCGGCGCCGGTAACATCGGTGTTTTTGAACCCGGACTGGGACGGAAAGCAGCCGATCAAAGAGAGCAGGATGAGCGAAGCGCCGACGAAGTGCAGAGCTTTATACATAGTGGTCCAGCAACAGCGCCGTGAACAAGCCGGCCAGATACACGACGGAAAAGCGGAACATCTGTTGCGCCAGACGGTCGCTGTAGGCGATATAAATCCTCACCGCGTAGTACAGGAACATGCTGTCAAGGACGAATGCGGTAGTCAGATAGATCCATCCGCTCATGCCGTAGGCAAAAGGCAGGAGGGTACTCGCGATCAGAATCAGGGTGTACAGCAACACCTGCAGCCGCGTGAATTCCTGCCCGTGGGTGACTGGCAGCATGGGCAGACCGGCACGGGTGAAATCCTCGGTGCGGTACAGCGCCAGCGCCCAAAAATGCGGCGGCGTCCAGGCGTAAATGATCAGCACCAGGAGCAGCGCCTCAGGCGCGACCTCCCCCGTGACTGCGGTCCACCCCAGCAGCGGCGGCATCGCTCCGGAAAGCCCGCCGATGACGATGTTCTGCGGCGTGGCAGGCTTCAACACGATGGTGTAGATGACGGCGTAGCCGACGAAGGTGCCGAACGTGAGCCACATGGTGAGCGCATTGACGTAGCGGTACAGCAGGAACATGCCGATGCCGCCGATCACGCCGGCGAAAACCACGGTCTGCAGCGAGGTCAGCTCCCCGCGCGGCAATGGACGCGCGCGCGTGCGCGCCATCTTGGCGTCGATTTCTTGTTCGATCAGGCAGTTGATGGCGAAGGCCGCGCCCGCCAGCAGGGCGATCCCGGCCGTTCCGGCGAACAGCACGCGCCAGGGCACCATGCCCGGGGTCGCGAGGAACATGCCGATCACGGCGCAGAATACAGCCAGCATGGTCACGCGCGGTTTGGTCAGAGCGTAGAACTGGCGCATGCGCTGCGCGGTGTCGTGCAAGGTAAGCTGCAAGGCCATGAGGTTAGCGCAGAGGAAAAACGAGCCAGTTTATCACGACGGGCACGAACGGCCGACCCTATCCGATGCCCTAGCCGATGCGTGATACCTTGAGCAAACGAGCCAGGTCTTTTTGCATCTCGCGCGGATCGGCATGCTTGGGAAATCGCAGCACCAGCTTGCCCAGCGGGTCGATCAGGTAGATATGGTCGCGCACGCCGCCCGCCGGCGAAAACTCTCCGAGCAGAGGGCTACCCGCCGCTCGCAGCATGCGCATGCCGTCGTATTCGCGCATCAGTTTCGTTTGCAACGGCGCCTCGTCCAGAATCAGCCAGACACGCTCGACACGTTCCATCTCATGCCCTTGGGCGAGACGCGCCTGACGCATGTTGTACAACTTGCCGCTACAGGCCGCCGCGCAATCCGCCTCATCCAACTGCAGCAGAATCCACTTGCCCTTCAACTCGGACAGCCTGAATGCACGCTGATCCAGGTGGCGCAGCGGCGGATCGATCAGCGGACGCGCCGGGATAAGCTCGCCATAATTAATGTCGGGGCTGGATGCGTCCTTGAACGCGATCATGGTCTTGGTCGCGGGCCAGGCCATGCCGATGAGGATGACGAAAGGGATGATGGTCCAGATGAGTTCCACAGTGGTGTTCTCGTGGAACTGCTCGGCCTCATGGCCGGCGGATTTACGATGAGCATAAATGGAGTAGAACATCACCCCGTACACGACGCAGAAAATCACCAGGATGGCGTACATCATCAGCATATGCAGGTCGTAGTTCTCGCTGGCGATACGAGTCACCGGCGGCTGAAAATTGAGTTGGCTGGCAGCGGATGCGAGCCCTGCGTAGAGCACCGGCAGCAAACCACCAACTAGTCGTCCAGGCACGCTATTCATCGTTCCCCCGTCACCGGCAGGCAGACCAAGCCAAAAAAGTTCGCTACGCTAGCATGGGCAACAGGCTTAATCAAGGTATTCAGGGATTACCGCAAATAATCGAGGAATAGGAAAAATAAAATCAAACCCCTTTCGCGCGCCGCGGTTGCATCGTGACGATGGCGCGGCCGTCTTCGCTCCGGCCCTGCGGCGGCTTCCAGGCGTGACCGTAGACGATCTCGAAGCTCGCCGGCAGCCTGCCGTCGCGGCGCAAATCCGCGTACGCCGCGCGCATGGCGCGGAACACTCGCTTGCCGGTAAGGCCGCGCCTGCGTTCGGCGAGCGCGTTCTGCTGGCCCGTCGCGCGCAGGTCGGCGAGCAGCGCGTCGACATCGGCATAGGTCAGGGTGATGACTTCCATGTCCATCACCGGCGCAGAGTAGGCGCATGCCGAGAGCATATCACCCAGGTCGTGCATGTCGATGAAACCGTGCACATGCGCCGCTCCATCGTGCGCGGCGAAAGCGCTTTTCAGCTCTTTCAAGGTGTCCGGCCCGTAGCAACTGAACATCAGGAGCCCTCCCGTCTTCAGCACCCGGCGCAACTCTTTCAGCGCCGGTAGCGGATCGTCGGCGCAATGCAGGGCCAGGTTGGACCAGGCAAGATCCACGCTCGCCGCAGGCAGCGGCACCGAGGCAAAATCCGCGCACAGGTAATCGACGTGCGCGCGCTTGAGGACTCGCCGCAGCCAGGGGCCGTGGCTGCGCGCGGCCTGCAGCATCGGCAGCGCGAAATCCAGTCCGAGGACGCGCGCGCCCGGATAACGCTCGGCCAGGCGCCTGGCGCCATGGCCTGCGCCGCAGCCGGCGTCGAGAATGCGCACGGGATCGAGCAAAATGTACTGCAGCCGCTCCAGCATGCGCGCCTCCACTTCGCGCGCGAGCACGGCAGCCCCGGCATAGGTAGCCGCCGCGCGGGAACTGGCGCGGCGCACGGCGCAGCGCTCGAGCGGAGGCGCGTTCAGCGCAAGCCCCGGCGCTGCCGCGTGAATTTGACCACCATCGGATTCGTGAGTACTCTCTTCCGGCCTGGGCGACCAGCGCATCTTCAGGGAAGCATTTCCACTTGTCAATTTCGTTGCGCACGTTTCTGAATATCGGCGCCAAGTTCAGGCAAACTCTGCTGGCGCAGGACTGCCTCCTGTGCCAGGCGGCGAGCGGCGAACGGCTGTTATGCGAGGCATGCGAGCGCGAACTTCCGTCAACCGCGTCGGCCTGCCCCCGTTGCGCCCTGGCCGGCTCGAGCAATGCGGAGTGCGGCGCCTGCATTGCCGATCCGCCGCATTACGACGCCAGTTACGCCGCCTTCATCTACGCCTACCCGGTGGACGCTCTGATACAGGCCCTTAAGTACGGCGGACAACTCGCGCTGGCCGAGTGGTTCGCGCACAAACTGCTGCAGCGCGTCGGTCAGGTGGCGGGCGTCGACCTGATCGTCCCGCTGCCGCTGCACCCGGCGCGCCTGGCCGAGCGCGGCTTCAATCAGGCGGCGGAGATGGCCAAAGTCTTGTCGCGCTTCTCCGGCATCGCCATGGATGCGCGACTCGCCCGGCGGGTGCGCGACACCGCGCCGCAGACCGCTCTGCCGTGGCGGGAGCGCGCGGCGAACATGCGCCAGGCGTTCGCCTGCGAACGGGACCTGGCGGGCTTGCGCGTCGCCGTGGTGGACGACGTCATGACCACCGGCGCAACGCTGGCGGAGTTCGCCCGGACGCTCAAGCGCAGCGGCGCCGCACGGGTCGAGAATTGGGTCGTCGCACGGACGCCGCGCGGTGTTTGACATCGTCCTCTACCAGCCGCAGATTCCGCCCAATACCGGCAACATCATCCGCCTCGCCGCCAACACCGGTGCGACCCTGCACCTGGTCGAGCCGCTAGGTTTCCACCTTGGAGATCGCGAATTGAAGCGCGCCGGGCTCGATTACCGTGAATTTGCCGGCCTGGTGGTGCACCAGGATTGGCCGGCCTGCTGCGAACGCCTGCAAGGCAGGCGCATGTTTGCCTTCTCCACCCGCGGGCTGCGCCGCCATACCGAGCCCGATTATCGCGAGGGCGACGTGCTCCTGTTCGGGCCGGAGACCTGCGGACTGCCGCCGGAAATATTGGAGAGCGTGTCGCCGGAGCAGCGCCTGCGCCTGCCGCTTCGGCCCGGCAACCGCAGCCTCAATCTTTCCAACGCGGTCGCGGTGGCGGTGTACGAAGCTTGGCGGCAGCAGGGTTTTGCAGGCTGCGCCTAGGTTTCCTCCTTAGGGTCGCGGGCCAGCAACAGCTCCACCGCCTCTCGCGGTGAAACCCGGCCGAACAGAACCGCGCATACCGCACTGGTGATCGGCATTTCGATGCCTAACTGCAAGGCGCGCTTCTCGACCGCGGCGGCGGTATGGACTCCCTCGGCCACATGGCCCAGCTCGCGCAGGATGTCGTCCAGTTTCTTGCCTTGCGCCAGCGCCAGGCCCACCTGGCGGTTGCGCGACAGGTCGCCGGTGCAGGTCAGTATCAGATCGCCCGCTCCGGTAAGTCCGGTGAAGGTCTCGGGACGGCCTCCAAGCTTCACCCCCAGGCGGATGATTTCCGCCAATCCGCGGGTAATCAGGGCCGCGCGAGCGTTGGCGCCCAGGCCCAGGCCGTCGGCGATTCCAGTGGCGATGGCCATGACGTTCTTTACCGCGCCCCCGATCTCCACCCCGACGACATCGGTGCTGAAGTAGACGCGCAGTCGCGGGCCGTTCAGGGCGCGGGCGGTGGCTTCGCAGAATCCGGCGTCCGCGCAAGCGAGCGTGAGCGCGGCAGGCAGCCCACGCGCGACCTCAAGCGCGAAACTGGGTCCGGACAGCACGCCACATTCGCTGCCAGCGGCCAGAACTTCGGCGGCGACTTGATGCGGCAGCATGGCGCGTTGCTGTTCGAAGCCTTTGCATAACCACACCACCGGCTTGCGCGTGGGCGCGAGCTTGACCAGCGTCTCGCGCAGCGCCGCAGTGGGGGTCGCCACCAGGACAAGTTCGGCCGCGGTAACTGCAACAGCAAAATCCGCTTCGATTGCGATCTGCGCGGGCAATGCGATTTCCGGCAGGAAGCGCCGGTTGCGGCGTTCGGTTGCAATGGTGCGGCATTGCCCGGGCTCGTGATCCCAGAGCATGGTCTGGTGTCTGGCGCTCAGGGCCACGGCTATCGCCGTGCCCCAGGCGCCGGCGCCGAGTACGCTAATTTTCATGAATTCTTACCCTGGACCAATGCGCCAAGCCGTCACAGCCCCCAGACCTGGATTGCGCGCACGAACCCGGTCTGGCCGTCGCGGTGGTGTACCTTGACCCAGGGGCCCGCGCCGAGTTCGACGATTTCCAGGGCCACCCCCCGGCGCGCCTGGAACACTAGCGGCGCGCCGTCTTCAGCCTTCTCGCGCACATCGGCCAGCGTCGCGGTGACCACCGCCGTGCGCGTTTCGGACAGCGTCTTTTTCTCCACCCAGACGAGATCGCCGGCAAGGTCGCGCACCTTGGTCCAGTTGTCGACCTGAACAATGACCTCGACCGGGTAGAACCTGCTCGCGACGAACAGCTTGTTCGCCTTCACCGAGGGCGCGTCGTACATCGGCGTCGCATTTTCGGCGATGGAGCGGAACTCTCCCGCCGGCGCGGCGCTCGCCGCCGACAGCAGCAGCGCGAACAGGAGACGGTGCATCCTCAATGGGCGATTTCGATCTTGGGCCCAGCCTGTTGCTGGGCTTGCTGCAGGCGCTGCATGTAAATCGCATCAAAGTTCACCGGCGCCAGATACACGGGCGGAAATCCGGCGCGGCTGATGACGCCGGACACCGTTTCGCGCGCGTAGGGGAAGAGTATGTTCGGGCAAGCAATGCCAAGGAGAGGCTCCATATCGTTCTCCGGCACGTTGCGGATCTGAAAAATGCCGGCCTGGGCAGCCTCCACCAGAAACATGGTCTTGTCGCCGGCCTTGGCCGTCACCGTAACCGTCAGCACCACCTGGTACAGACCCTCGCCTATGAGCGCGCCCTCGTTATGCAGTTGCACATCCACTTGTGGTTGTTCCCCGCTCAGGAATACTTCCGGTGCATGCGGAATCTCCAGCGACAAGTCTTTTACATAAATCTTCTCGATGCCGAATATAGGCTGCTGCGGTTCGTTCATTTGGGTTCCAGTGGTTGAAGGAAGGTGCTGCGATCGTCAGGCCTGACCACGCAGCAGCGGCTCAAGCTTGCCGGCGCGATCGAGGGCCGCCAAATCGTCGAATCCGCCGACATGGACTTCGCCGATGTAGATTTGCGGCACGCTGCGCCGGCCGGTTTTCTGCATCATCTCGTTGCGCCGCGCGGGCTCGAGGTCGATGCGGATTTCTTCGATCTCGGTGACGCCTCGGGACTTGAGCAGCATCTCGGCGCGCCGGCAGAACGGGCAGACGCCGGTGCTGTACATGCTGATCTTGGCCATCAGCGCGCCTATTTCTGCACCGGCAGGCCGGCCTGTTGCCAGGCCGCAAATCCGCCGCTGAGATTGAACACGCTGGAAAAGCCGCGCTTGCGCATCGCCGCCGCAGCCGCGCTGGAGCGATTGCCGGTGGCGCAATAGACGATCACCGGCTTGTCCTTGAATTTTTCGATATCGCCGATGCGCGCCTCGATTTGCGACAAGGGCAAGCCACGCGAATTGAGGATATGCGACTGCGCGTATTCGGCCTGCTCGCGCACGTCGAGCACCAAAGCGTCCTGCCGGTTGATTAACTGCGTCGCCTCCAGCGTATTGACCGAGGGACCGCCCGCGCCGCGCCTAAGCAGCGGCCAGACCAGCATCGCGCCGCTGACAAATGCGACCGCAATGAGAAAAATATTGTCCATTACGAATTTCACGCCTGCTCCTAATATTTGCCGGAATAGCGCAGGACATTGCGCCCGTTCCGGCGATCGACTGTGCGCGCACCCCGCCGCAGGGGCTCCTCTTATCCATCAGACCGAAAATATCTGGCCCCAGAACCCGCCCATTCACTCATTCCGATACGGGATTATTATAAAATATTCGCAAGCCCCTCGTACGGTAAATAAGGATTGTCATGAAAATAGTCATTCTGCTCAGGCACGGCGAGTCCGTCTGGAACAAGGAAAACCGGTTCACCGGATGGACCGACGTCGATCTGAGCGAAACAGGCATCGACGAGGCAAGAACAGCCGGCGCGCTCATGCGCGATGCGGGCTTCGTGTTCGATCTGGCCCACACTTCGGTGCTCAGGCGCGCCATCAAGACCCTGTGGCTGGCGCTGGAGGGCATGGACCTGATGTGGATACCCGTGCTGCATTCATGGCGCCTGAACGAACGCCACTACGGCGCGTTGCAGGGCTTGAACAAGGCCGAAACAGCGGCCAAGTTCGGCGATGAGCAGGTGCTCGCATGGCGGCGCAGCTACGACGTCCCGCCGCCCGCGCTCAGCCGGGACGATGCGCGCTACCCGGGCAGCGATCCGCGTTACCGCGGGCTCACGCCCAGCCAGATGCCGCTAGGCGAATGCCTCAAGGACACGGTGACGCGCGTGCTGCCCTATTGGAACCAGGCCATTGCCCCGGATATTCGCGCCGGCAAGCGCGTCCTTATCGCGGCGCACGGCAACTCGCTGCGGGCACTGGTGAAGTACCTAGACAAGGTAAGCGACCAGGACATCGTCGGCCTCAATATCCCAACCGGCGTGCCGCTGGTATACGAGCTGGACGACGTCCTCAAGCCCATTCGCCATTACTATCTGGGCGATGCGGCCGAGGTCAAAAAAGCCCTGCAGGCCGTGGCCGACCAAGGCAAGGCGAAGACTTGAATCCAGCGCACAGGACAGCGCGGAGAAAATCGAAGCCCTTGTTTCGCGTCCTCTGCGGCAACACGCTTTTTCTGGGTTTGGCGCTGATCGGCGCGAACCCGGCGCGCTCCGCCGACAAGCCCGAACTGGACGCCCTGCGCGAGCGCATTGAAGCGCTGAAGCAAACCCTGACCGGCGCCGAGGAAAACCGGTCGGAGGCGAGCGACGGGCTGCGCGCATCGGAACGCGGCGTATCCGAAGCCAATCGCACGCTGCGCAACATTGGCGCGCGACGGCGCGCGGCGCAGGCCGATCTCATCCGCGTCGGCGAGCAGTTGCGCTCGCTGGAGGCGGCGATCGCCTCGCAGCAGCGCCAGCTTGGACAGTTGCTGGCCATGCGCTATGTTTCCGGTCAACAGGACTACCTGAGACTGCTCTTGTCCGGGCGCGACCCGAATCAGACCGCGCGCGATCTGCACTATTACGGCTATATCTCTCGCGCCCAGGCCAATTTCATCCGCGCGCTACGCAAGAACCTGGCCGGCTTGGCGGAACTGGCGCGCGAAGCGCGCGGCAAGAGCGCCGAACTGGCCGAACTGGAGGCGCGGCAGCGCGAAGGCCGCAAGGAATTGCTCGCGCAGCAGGCGGAACGGCGCAAAGTGCTCGCCCGGCTGGCGACGCAGATCCGTTCACAGCGCCGCGAAATCAAGTCATTGCAGCGCGACGAGGCGCGCCTGTCGCGCCTCGTCGCAGAGTTGGCAAAAATCATTTCCCCCGCCGGCGGAGCCCAGCGCAACGAAAAGCTGCCCGAGACCGGACACGATGCCGGCGTGTTCGCCTCACTCGAAGGCAAGCTCAGGCTGCCGGCCCGCGGGGAACTAATCAACCGCTTTGGCAGTCCACGTAGTGACAGCGGGCTAAGGTGGAAGGGTTTGTTCATCCGCAGCGCGAGCGGCCAGGAGGTGCGCTCGGTGGCCGCCGGTCGCGTGGTGTTTGCCGAGTGGATGCGCGGCTTCGGCAACCTGATGATCATCGACCATGGTCAGAGCTACCTCACCATCTACGGCAACAACGAGGCGCTGCTGAAACAAGTGGGCGATGCGGTCAGGACCGGCGATGCGGTGGCCACCGTCGGCAATAGCGGCGGCAACCAGGATTCGGGTTTATACTTCGAAATTCGGCATCAAGGCAAAGCCTTCGATCCGTTGCGCTGGGTATCTTTGAAGTAGAGGGGTGGAGCGGTTCATGAAAAGCAAGCTGCAAAAGGTCGGTCTGGTTCTGCTGGGAGCGCTGGCAGGGGTGCTGGTTTCCCTCAATTTTTCCGCAATCGCCCAGAAAGAAGGCGCGCGCACGCCGCTCCCGGTCGAGGAACTGCGCTCGTTCGCCGAAGTGTTCGGGGCGATTAAAAGCAATTACGTCGAGCCGGTCGAGGACAAGAAGCTCATTTCCGAGGCGATCAACGGCATGCTTACCGGCCTGGATCCGCACTCTGCCTACCTCGACAACGACGCCTATCGCGAACTGCAGGTCGGCACGCAAGGTGAATTCGGCGGCTTGGGCATAGAAGTCGGCATGGAGGACGGATTCGTCAAGGTCGTCTCCCCGATCGAGGATACCCCTGCGTTTCGCGCGGGCATTAAGACCGGCGACCTGATCATCAAGTTGGACGAAACACCCGTGAAAGGCATGAGCCTGAACGACGCGGTCAAGCGCATGCGCGGCAAGCCCAAGACCGCGATCAAGCTCACGGTGCTGCGCAAAGGCGAAGCCAAGCCGCTGGAATTCACCCTGGTGCGCGACGTGATCAAGGTGCAAAGCGTCAAGTCCAAAATGATCGAGCCGGGCTACGGCTATCTGCGCGTGGTGCAGTTCCAGGAGCAATCAGGCGAAAACATGGTGCGGCATGTCAACACCCTGTATAAGGACGGCTTGCTGAAAGGCCTGGTGCTGGATCTCAGGAACGATCCCGGGGGATTGCTCCACGGTGCGATAGGAATCTCTGCCGCCTTCCTTCCAGCCAAGGCTACCGTGGTAACGACCGACGGCCGCACCGAAGACGCCAAGCGCAAGTATCTTGCCAGCACCGATGACTATCTGCGCGGCGGCCGCGACGACTATTTGAAAAGCCTGCCGGCTGCGATCAAGACCGTGCCCATGGTGGTTTTGGTCAACGGCGGCTCGGCCTCGGCCTCCGAAATCGTGGCGGGCGCGCTGCAGGATCACAAACGGGCCTTGATCATGGGTACCCAGACTTTCGGCAAGGGCTCGGTGCAGACTATCATGCCCCTGGGCAACAACACCGCGATAAAGCTGACCACTGCGCGTTACTACACGCCCAGCGGCCGCTCGATCCAGGCCAAGGGCATCACGCCGGATATCGTGGTCGAAGAACCCGGTAGCGAGAACCATGCGTTTCTGCGCGAAGCGGATCTCGACAAGCATCTGGCCAACGACAAGGACAAGGACAAGGTATCCGAAACCGCGAGAGCCAAACCGGCGGCGCAGCCCAACGGCAAACCGAAGGGCCAAAACGGCGACGAACCGCGTAAGCCCATTGAGTTCGGTTCGGATAAGGACTTCCAGCTCTCCCAGGCCATAAACATGCTGAAGGGCGTGCATATCATTCAGAAAAACTAGGGAGGAGTGAGGCGGGAGGATCAAGACATCCGCGCATCCTCTCTCGCTCCCCCCTCGGCCTTCATGAATGACAATCAACTGCTGCGTTATAGCAGGCATATCCTGCTCACCGAGATGGGTATCGAGGGTCAGGAAAAACTGCTTGCCGCACATGCATTGGTGATCGGCGCCGGCGGCCTGGGTTCCCCCGCGGCCATGTACCTGGCCTCGGGCGGCGTCGGGCGCATCACGCTTGCGGATGGCGATTCGGTCGATCTGACCAATTTGCAGCGCCAGATCCTGCATACCACGGCGGCGGTCGGACGGGCAAAAGCCTACTCGGGCAAGGACACGCTGGCCGAGATCAATCCGGAGGTCGAGGTTGCGGCGATTCCCGAGCGCCTGGAAGGCGAAAGGCTGGCCCGGATCGTCGCCAGCGCCGACATCGTGCTCGACTGCTCCGACAATTTCGCCACCCGCCACGCGGTCAACCGCGCCTGCGTCAAGTACCGCAAGCCGCTGGTGTCGGGAGCGAGTGTGCGCTTCGACGGGCAGGTCAGCGTGTTCGACCTGCGCCAGGGCGAGGCCCCCTGCTACAACTGCCTGTTCCCGGAAGACACCGAAACCGAGGAAACCCGCTGCGCGGTGATGGGGGTGTTCGCGCCCCTCACCGGCATCATCGGCGCCGTGCAAGCGGCGGAGACACTGAAGCTGCTTGCCGGCGCGGGCGAGTCACTCAACGGCCGCTTACTGCTGTTCGATTGCCTGAGAATGGAGTGGCGCTCGATCAGGCTGTCCAAGGATCCGGCGTGCAAGGTCTGCTCCGGGTCGTCACCCTAGCAACATCGGCCCCTGCTTCTGCCACAACTCTGTCGGCAGGCGCTTGAAGCCGCTCTTGGCGTACTGGTGCCAGCGGCCGATGATGAAGGCGAGTATCAGGTTGGCCCGCGCGCCCGGATCGGGCGCGGCGTCTTCGGCATCGGCGACATCGGCGTCCTTGTCGATCTCTCCCTGCGTCGCCGCCAACCGCAGCGATTGCTTGAGCGCAGCCTCCAGCCGGTCATGGAGCTGGTTGATCCGCATCTGCAGGCGTTCGTGCTCATACACCAGGGCGTCGCCGATGAGCACACGCGTCATGCCCGGGTTTTTTTCGGCAAAAGACAGCAGCATGGCGGCGATGGCGTGGGTCTGTTTCAGTCCACTCTCCTGCTCCGTGCTGATTTTGTTGATCAGACCGAACACCGTTTCCTCGACGAAGCCGATCAATCCCTCGTACATCTGTGCCTTGCTGGCGAAATGGCGGTAAAGCGCCGCCTCCGACACATCCAGCCTTTCCGCGAGAGCGGCGGTGGTGATTTTTTCACCCTTGGGCGCCTCGAGCATCTCCGCCAGCACTTGCAGAATTTGGTTCTTGCGTTCGCCGGAGCGGGTCGCCATGCTCACCTCCGTGGATATGCCGATGTGCGCAGATTCTAGCCCATGCGGTTTGTGAGTGCTAACCTTTTTAGAGGCCGAGGCGCCCCAACAGACGCGGCAGGGCGAGCACCGAAGCCGTCTTGACGTCGACATAGGCCGGTGCGCGCGGCTCGCGCGTCACCCACACTGTCTTCATCCCCAGGCGCTTGGCCGGCCGCAGGTTTTCACGGCTATCCTCGACCATGACGCAGCGCGAGGCGATGAGACCGTGGGTGCGCAGCAGGCTGTGGAAGGCGGCGAGCGAAGGCTTGGGCTGGTAGCCGGTCGACTCGATGCTGTGCACGGCGTCGAAATGACCGTCGATGCCCATCATCTGCAGCACAGCGTTGGCGTACCGGCGCGGCGCGTTGGACAACACCAGCTTGCGGCCGGGCAGGCGGCGCAGCATGGCGGCGAGTCCGCGCTCGTATACCACCATATCGGACAGGTCTGCAAACACATGCGTTTCGCGCAGGAAATGCTCAGGATCGGTGCCGTGATGGCGCATCATGCCCAGCAGCGTCGCGCCATAGCTGCGCCAGTAATGCGCGCGCAGCGCGCCGGCGTCCTCTGCGCTCAGCCGCAAATGCTGCTGCAGATATGCGGTCATGCTGCTATGGATGTGCGGAAAGATATGCGGCGACGCGTCGTGCAGGGTGTTGTCCAGGTCGAAAACCCAGGTAAGCCTTGTTGGCATTGTCGCGCATCCATCCTAGAATCGCCGCATGCGGCTCACGCGAAACTTCTCACTCGAACAACTGATCCATTCCGAAACCGCGGAGCGCGAGCGCATCGACAACACGCCCGGCCCGGACATCATCGAGAACCTGCGGCTGCTGGCCAAGGGTCTGGAACAGGTACGGTCCCTGACCGAGTTCCCGCTGGAAATCTCCAGCGCTTACCGCTGCCCCGAACTCAACCGGCGCGTCGGCGGCGCAAGAACCTCGCAACACACCCTGGGACAGGCCGCTGATTTCACCTGCGCCGAATTCGGGCAGCCGGTGGATATCATCAAGGCCATCCGCGACTCCGACATCGAATTCGACCAGTGCATCCTGGAGTACGCAAGATGGGTGCATATCTCCTTCAGCAAGACACCGCGCGGCAAGGTGCTGACGATTTACGATCCCAAGAAAGGCTATCTTGACGGCCTGTGGGACCAGGGCGGCAAGCAAATCGCCTAGAACCCAAAAGCAGATCCCTCGGCGCTGCGTTCCTCGGGATGACATTGCCGGGCTTGACGCCCGGCAATGTCACTTTCCCCGTATCAGCGTGCCGACGCCCTGGTCGGTAAGGATTTCCAGCAGCAGCGCATGCTCGACCCGGCCATCGATGATATGCACGCTTTTCACGCCGCTCCTGGCCGCATCCAGCGCCGAGCTGATCTTGGGCAGCATGCCGCCGGAGAGCGTGCCATCGGCGAACAAAGCGTCGATGCGCTTCGGCGTCAGGCCGGTGAGGAGCTTGCCGTCCTGGTCCAGAACGCCGGGGGTGTTGGTGAGGAGCACCAGTTTCTCCGCCTTTAGAATTTCGGCGAGCTTGCCCGCCACGAGGTCGGCGTTGATGTTGAAGGATTCGCCGTTGGCGCCGACCCCGATCGGCGCGACCACCGGGATGAAACCGGCCTGTTCCAGGGCGAAAATCACCTTCGGATCGATGGCGTCGATCTCACCCACCTGGCCGATGTCGAGCAGTTGCTCCGGCCGGTCCTTGTCGGCGAGCAGCAGCTTTTTCGCGTGGATGAAGGCGCCGTCCTGTCCGGTGAGCCCCACGGCCTTGCCGCCGGCCTGATTGATGAGCGTGACGATATCCTTGTTGACCGCGCCCCCCAGCACCATCTCGACCACGTCCATGGTTTCCGCGTCGGTAACGCGCATGCCCTGCACGAACTCGCCGGTCTTGCCGATGCGGTTCAGCAGCGCCTCGATTTGCGGGCCGCCGCCATGCACCACCACCGGGTTCATGCCCACCAGCTTCAGCAGCACCACATCGTGAGCGAAGCTCTTCTGCAGCGCCGGCTCGGTCATGGCGCTGCCGCCGTACTTGACCACGATGGTTTTGCCGTGAAAGCGCTTGATGTACGGCAGCGCCTCGGCGAGGATCTGCGCCTTGAGCGCGGGTTCGGTATCGTTGGACATGGGACGCGGCCTATTCGGGAATTGCCTCATTTTACCGTCCCTGCGATGAAAAAAGGCGGCCGCTGGCCGCCTTTTCCCGGCAGTGGAAGAACTTCTTACTGGATAGCCAACTGACGCCCGGCTGCTTCGGCTTTTTTTGGCAGCGTCAGCTCGAGCACGCCGTCGGCGTATTTCGCGTTGGCGGCGGACTGGTCGATATCCGTTCCCAGGCGGAACGCGCGCTCAACCTTGCCGTAGTAACGCTCGCGGTGCAACACCCGCTCGTTTTCCTTGACTTCCTTTTCGGCGCGCGCCTCGGCGCTGATCGACACCTGGTCGCCGTCGATGTTGACCTGGATGTCTTCCTTCTTCACGCCTGGAATCTCGGCGTGCACCACATAGGCGCCGTCCTTCTCGCTCACGTCGATCTTGATCCTTCCTGCCGCGGCCGGCCGGCCTTCATAGGCCATCGGTCGCACGAAAAAGCCCTTCAGAAGATCGTCGAATATATCCCCGAAAGGTTCATAACGCGAAATATTCGCCATGGTCATTCTCCTTCCAAATAAGTTAGCGGCCTCGCGGCCAGTAAGCAAAACATGGGGGGGGATGCGACCGGTTTCAAGGCCCTTCTAATGCTTGTGCTCGCGCCGCTCCGGGCCGGCGCCGAGCTCGCGCACCTGCGCCTTGATCTCGATGGTCTTGAAGGTCTTGTCCTTGGCCTCGAAGCGCAGCCGGATCGGCACGGCTTCGCCTTTCTTCAGCGGCTGCTTCAGGTCCATCAGCATCATATGGTAGCCGCCGGGCTTCAGCTCCACCGCCTTGCCCGCGGGCAGATCCAGCTTCGGGATGGCGCGCATTTTCATGACGTCGTTTTCCATTTTCATCTCGTGGATCTGCACCGAACCCGCGACCGGGCTCTCGACCGCCACCAGGCTGGCGGACTCAGTGGCGGTGAGCTGCATGAAGGCGCCGGTTGCCTTCTGGCCGCGCACGGTGCCGCGCACCCAGGGTTCGCGGATGGTCACCTCTTGCGCATGGACCACGCTGGTCGGGAGACCACCGCCGAGCACCAGGCCGATGGAACCGAACAGGACGGCTCGTGTGGAATGTTTCATTTCTTTCTCCATGGAGAATTATAAAACGTAGCGCGCCAGGTCTTCGGATTGCGCCAGCTCCTTCAAGCGCGCATCGACATAGGCGGCGTCGATGGTGATGCTCTCGTCATCGCGCTTGCCCGCGTCGAAGGAAATTTCCTCCAGCAGCTTTTCCATCACGGTATACAGGCGGCGCGCGCCGATGTTCTCGGTCTTCTCGTTGACGGCGTAGGCGATTTCGGCCAGGCGCTTGACGCCCTCGGGCTGGAACCGGAGCTTCACGCCCTCGGTTGCTAGTAGCGCCTGATACTGGCGCGTGAGACAGGCGTCGGTTTGGGTGAGGATGCTCTCGAAATCGGCGACCGAGAGCGAGTCGAGCTCGACGCGTATCGGCAAGCGCCCCTGCAGCTCGGGGATGAGGTCCGAAGGCTTGGCCATGTGGAACGCGCCGCTGGCGATGAACAGGATGTGGTCGGTCTTGACCATGCCGTACTTGGTCGACACCGTGGTGCCCTCTACCAGCGGCAGGAGGTCGCGCTGCACGCCCTGGCGCGACACGTCGGCGCCGGCGATCTCGGAGCGGCTGGCGATCTTGTCGATTTCGTCGATGAAGACGATGCCATTTTGTTCGGCATTGGCGAGCGCATGGGTTTTCAGATCCTCGTCGTTCACCAGCCGCGCCGCCTCTTCTTCCGCGGCCAGCTTCAACGCCTCGCGGATTTTCAGCTTGCGCGTCTTCCTGCGGCCGCCGGACAGATTCTGGAACATGCCCTGGATTTGCGAGGTCAGCTCCTCCATCCCGGGCGGGGCGAAGATTTCCATTTGCGCCTGCGACGCGGCGACTTCGATCTCGATCTCCCTTTCGTCAAGCTCGCCTTCGCGCAGCTTCTTCCTGAATTTCTGCCGTGTCGCCGATACTTGCGTGTTTTCCGGAATGACGGAAGCGCTCGCTTCCTGCGCATCGAACGGGCCCGACCGGCGGGCCTGGGGAATCAGTACGTCGAGAATGCGCTCCTCGGCCGCATCCTCGGCTCGGGCTTTGACCTTGCGCATGGCCTGCTCGCGCGTCTGCTTGACGCTGATCTCGACCAGATCGCGCACGATGGTGTCGACGTCGCGGCCGACATAGCCGACTTCGGTGAACTTGGTCGCCTCGACCTTGATGAAAGGCGCGTCGGCGAGTTTGGCCAAGCGCCGCGCGATCTCCGTCTTACCCACGCCGGTCGGCCCGATCATGAGTATGTTCTTCGGCGTGATCTCCTGGCGCAGGGGTTCGGCCACCTGCTGCCGGCGCCAACGGTTCCTGAGGGCGATGGCGACCGCGCGCTTGGCGCGATCCTGGCCGATGATGTGCTTGTCCAGTTCGTGGACGATTTCCTGCGGGGTCATGTGTGACATGGCTGATTAGCGCAGGCGGAAGCGGCGGACAACGCCGGTCTTACGCCTGTTTCCTCACTCAAGGGTTTCGATCACGAGCTGCTGGTTGGTATAGATGCAAATATCGGCGGCAATGCCGAGCGACTTGACCACGATTTCCTTCGGCGTGAGCGCGGTGTTTTCCAGCAGCGCCCGCGCCGCCGACTGGGCGTAAGGCCCGCCCGAGCCGATGGCCAGGAGACCGAGTTCCGGCTCGAGCACGTCGCCCATGCCGGTGATGATGAGCGAGGTTTCGCGATCAGCCACCGCCAGCATCGCCTCCAGGCGGCGCAAAACGCGGTCGGTGCGCCAGTCCTTGGCCAGCTCCACTGCGGAGCGCAGCAGGTTACCCTGGTGCTTCTCCAGCTTGGCTTCGAAACGCTCGAACAAAGTGAAGGCATCGGCCGTGCCGCCGGCAAATCCGGCCAGGATGCGGTCATGGTACAGGCGCCGCACTTTGCGCGCGCCGGCCTTGATCACGACATTGCCCAGGGTGACCTGGCCGTCCCCGCCGAGCGCGACGCTTTGGCCGCGGCGCGCGGACAGGATAGTGGTGCCACGGAATTGTTCCATAGGGATTAGGACCTATCTGGCGCAGCGAATGTTCAAAGATTGGGGCGGTTTTGCGGGAATCAACCCGATTCCTGGTCAATTTGCAGGCCGGCGCTCCAGGCTGGCGGCAAGCATCGCGACCAGCGCCATCGCCCATACGGTCATGGCGCCGGAGGGCAGATCCAGCCACAGGGACGCCAGCAGGCCCAGCGCATAGCCGAGCAAGCCGACAGAGTAGGCTTTCAGCCGGCGCCGGCGCAGCGCGTAGTACGTCGCCAGCGCCGGCAGCACCAGGGAAGCGAACACGAGGTAAAGCCCGACCAACTGCACCGAAAACGTGACGGCGCAGGCGAATAAGGCGTAAAAGCCGATGCGCCCGAGGCGCGCTCCCAGGCCGAACCAGATCGCCAGTATGGCCGTATAGATCAGGGCATGGAGCGGCAGCCTGCCCGGGTTGACCCACAGGATCTGGCCCACCAGCAGGTCCTTGAGATGCTCGCCGCCGTGGGGATTGCTGGCAAGCAGAAGGATCGCGCCGCTGGCGCCCAGGACGAACACCACGCCGATGATCGCCTCCTGCACCTCGGGCCAGCGCTTTTCGGTCCAGGTGAGCACAAGCGCCGTAGCGAGCGCAGCGGTGAGCGCCGAGATCTGCACCGCCACGCCCTGCGGCTCCCAACCGAGGAAATCCGCGAATATCACGCCCACGCCCGCGATTTGCGCCACGGCGAGGTCGATGAACACGATGCCGCGCTTGAGCACCTCGAAGCCGAACGGAACCAGGGCCGCCGTGACCAGCAATCCGGCGACAAACGCCGGCCCGAGTATCGACAGGACCGCCCCCGGATTGCTCATTTCGGCACCGCCAGCAGCCGCGCCAGCGTATCGTCGAACAGGCCGAACAGATCTTTCGCCCTATCGCTGCCACCGACGGTGAAAGGCAGCATGACTGCGGGTATTTTGGTGCGCTCAGACATAAATTCGGCCGCTTGGGGGTTATTGTAGGCCGCGTACACGATCGCCTTGGCCGGCGCAGTCTGCATACGCGCAACCAGCTCGGCAAGGTGCGCGGTCGTCGGCGGCATGCCGGGCTTGGGCTCCAGGCTGCCGACTTCACGCAGACCGAGCCATGCGTTCAGATAGCTCATGTTCTTGTGATATACGACCATGGTCAGCCCCTTCAGCGGCGCCGCCTCGGTCTCCCAGCGCCGGATCGCGGCGTCCCAGCGCGCAAGGAACGCCGTGGTGCGCGCGCGGTAGGTGTCGGCATTGGCGGGATCGAGGTACGCCAGTCTTTCGCTCAACACTTGCGCGATTTTCGCGATATTGCGCGGATCGAGGTGAATGTGCGGGTTTCCCGCCGGGTGAATATCGCCTAGGGACCGGTCGAGCACCTTCGGAATCTCCAGCCTGGCCACCAACTGCGAGGCTTCCAGGTACCCAGGCTTCCCGGGCTGGATCCGCGCGTTGCCGGATTGCCTCAGCAGCGGCGGCAGCCAGCCGACTTCCAGCTCCGAACCGGTGCATACCACCAGGTCGGCATTCCTCGCCCGGGCGATCAGGCTGGGCCTGGCCTCGATGTGGTGCGCGTCCTGCAAAGCGGTAGTGGCGCTGGATACCGAGGCATTGTCAGCTGCGAGTTCGCGCACCAGAGCGGCCCATTCCGGCTCGCAGGCGAGCACTTTGAGCGCCGCCGTCGCCGGCAGCGCCGGCAGAGCCATGAGCAACAACGACATTGCTGCCGGCCACATCGAACTGATCAGTCTCTTCATCGCGTTTCCCATATCCATGTGGTGGCCCGCCCTCAGAATTTGTGCGCGCCGTGCGCGCCCAGGCTCATGATGTATTGCAGGAACACCTGCTTGTCAGTCGCGCCCAGGCGTGATTTGTCACTGGCCAACTGCAGGCGCAAGCGGCTGAATTCGCTCGGATTGAAGTCGAGCATCAGCGTGTTGCGTGTCGTCTGGTGCGCGGCATAGACGGGGAAATCGGCGGCGGTGAGCGCGCCGCTGTCCACCAGTCCGAGTTTTGCCGTGCCCGAATTAAGCCGGTCATAGCGGTAGCCGGCGCGCCAGCGCGGCATGAACTGATACACGCCTTGCGCATACCAGCCGGACTGAGATGAACTGTAGATATCGCTTTGCGTCCCCAACGAGGCCGCGGCGGTATCGTACGTGAGGGTGCCGTCCTCCCGGCGTCGGAAATATTCACCCTGCAGCTTGAAATTGTTGTAGCCGGGATTGCCGTTGGGCGCCCACTTGAGCACGCCGTCCAGCACCCACAGGCGGCTAGCACCGCTGAAGCTGTTGTTCACCTGGGTGCCGGTCGAATCGAGGTCGTCGTAGCTGCGGTTCTGCGCCCTGGTGCGCAGATGCGACAGCCCCAGGCGCCAGGCCGTGCTCGCGCCGATGTCGCCGCCCAGACGCGCGAACAGATTGGCTGCGCCGGCGCCGTTCTTGTCGCGGTTCGTGCCCGGGAAAGCGCGTCCCCGGCCGATTTCGGCGCCAAGTTCGACAAAGGTCTCCGTCGGAGCGACCCATTTCAACTGCACCCCGTCGTCCGCGAGTTGCTTTCCGAGAAACACCTTGTTCGCCAGCGGCGCATCGACGAAGTCCCAGGCGTGCGGATGGATTTCGTTCACGTACCCGGCGTTCGCGAGAAAACGCCCGGCCTTGATCCCGAGGCCATGCGACAAGCCGATGCCCTGGATATAGCCCTCCTCCACCGCGACCGTGTCGTCGGGACCGAGCGCGGCGATCAGCGTGCCGCGGAAATTCGGATCGATATTCGCGCTGAAGGCGAGCTCGGTTTCGGCCAGGCTCAGGCCGCGGTTGCCCGGCCCCACTTCGCCCCCGGTGGGCGCAAATCCGGTGATCTGGTGTCGCGCCGGATCCTGCGACAGGTTGGCCAGCACGCCGTTGAGTATGAGTGAGACAGCGGGGTTGAATGCATTTTCCCCCGCCGGCCGTGCGCCCGCCGATGACGCGGCAGCCTCGGCGCCGACCGCAGTTGCTTGCGCCCGCGAAGCCGCGGCTTCGGCCTTGCCTGCGGTTCCCTCCGCTTGCTTCAGGCGCCGCTCCAGCGCATCGATGCGCCGCTCGTACTCGCGCTTCAATTGCTCGACCTGCTCGCGCAGTTCCCGCATTTCGGCATCCGTCACGGCAACTGCCGTCCCCGGCCCTGCAAGTGCTGCGGCCACTGCGACCGCCATGAGTATTCGTTTGATCACGTCTCGATTCCTTTCGCAATTCACCCGGAATGGGCCATGACCCCGCGCGGCCAACGGCCGGGGGGCGCGAAACAAACTGGGGACGCTAGACGGCGCGCGGAGGGGCGCGCGAAGGGAGGCGGTAAACGTCGCGCGCTTGCGCCTGGGTGGGGACCCAGCTTGTGCGCTCGGACTGAAGAAGATCGAAATCCTGCAGCGCCGCGGTCGCGACCAGTGCGCTATCGATGGCATGGAAGGCAACGCAGCGCTCGAGCGGGTGCGAAACCGGCTTGCCCTTGTGCGGCTGCGCCAGTTCGTCCTGCGCGTGCGCCAGAGCGTGCAACTGCGCCGCCTGTTGGGCGAACAGCACGACAAGAGCGAGAAACACGCACTTCAGCATGCGTCTTCCTTGATTGAAGAGTAGCGACATAGGCAGATATTAGTCGAACTCGGCCGGATGCGCTATTTGACCAGGCACTGCTTGAGGCCCTCGATGAACAGCTCTTCGGGCAGTTTCCGGCCGATGAACACCATCACGCTGCCGCGTTTCTCCTCCGGCCCCCAAGATTTGCCCACGTCCCCGCCCATGAGCATGTGCACGCCCTGGAACACCACGCGGTTGTCGTTCCCGGCCAGCCACAGCACGCCCTTGTAGCGCAGCAGGTCCGGACCGTATCCCTGGATCATGCCGGAGAGAAACTCCTCCAGCTTCACGCCATCGAACGGTACATCCGCCCGGAAAACAAAGGAGTGCACTGCGTCGTCGTGCTCGTGTTCGGTCTCATCGAGGAAACCGGGCTCGATTTCCAGAATGGCGTTCAGGTTGAAGCCACGGATGTCCAGAATATCGGCTAGCGGCGTATCGCCGAAATGCACCGGCTTGATCGGCGCGCGCGGGTTGATCTTGACCAGGCGCGCTTTCAGACTCTCCTGCTCCCCCGCGCTGATGAGATCGGTCTTGGACAGCAGGATGCGGTCGGCGAAACCCACCTGCTCCTGCGCCTCGCGGAAATCGTCCAACTGCTTCTCCGCGTGCTTCGCGTCCACCAGGGTGACGATGGAATCGAGCAGGTAGTAGTCGCCGACACCTTCGTCCATGAAAAAAGTCTGCGCCACCGGACCGGGATCGGCCATGCCCGTGGTCTCGATAATGATGCGATCGAAGTCGAGCCGCTTCGCCTCGCGCTTCGCCCGCAGTTCGCCCAGGATGCGCGCCAGGTCGCCGCGCACGGTGCAGCAAATGCAGCCGTTGTTCATCTCGACGATCTGCTCGCCCGCATCCTGCACCAGTAATTCGTTGTCGATGCCGGCCTCGCCGAACTCGTTTTCGATGACGGCGATGCGGCTGCCGTGCTGCTCCTCGAGGATGCGATTCAAGAGCGTGGTCTTGCCGCTGCCCAAGAAGCCGGTGACTATGGTTACCGGCACCATTTCCTCTGGTTTCATGTCTGACCCCGGATGTATGTCTTGCTTGATTCGAGCCCGTGATTATCGCCTAGCCGCGGCGCAGAAGCAGCCCTTTCAGGTAGTCCCCTTCCGGGAACGACAGCAATACCGGGTGGTCGGCAGCGGCGGCGAAATGGCCGACTATGGAGGCTTCCACGCCGGCGTCGAGTGCCGCTCCGGCCAGGATCTTCTGGAATAGCTCAGCGGAAACACCGCCCGAACAGGAGAAGCTGGCGAGCAGCCCGCCCGGGCGCAACAGTTTCAGCGCAAGCAGGTTGATGTCCTTGTAGCCGCGCGCGGCCTTCTCCGCAAACGCCGCCGTCGGCGCAAACTTGGGCGGATCGAGTACGATCAGGTCGAAACTGCGCCCCTGGTCGCGCAGGGTGCGCAGGTACTTGAACACGTCGGCCTCCTGCCATTCGGCGCGTGCCGCATCCAGATCGTTGCGCTCGAGGTTGACCCGCGCCTGCGCCAGCGCGCCGGCCGAACTGTCGACCGAGAGCACCGACTCCGCCCCGCCTGCGAGCGCATTGAGGGTGAAACCGCCGGTGTAGCAAAAGCAATTCAACACCTCGCGTCCTCGGGCGAGCTCGCCGATGCGTTTGCGGTTGTCGCGCTGATCGAGATAAAAGCCGGTCTTGTGTCCTGCGGCCACGTCCACGCCGTAGACTAGGCCGTGTTCGCGGATGTGCACGCCCGCGGCGGGCAAAGCACCCTGGAGCACGCCGCTGCGCACGGGCAGCCCTTCGAGCTCGCGCACGTCGGCATCCGATCGCTCGAAAACGCAGGCGCAGCCGGCGAGTTCGCGCACGCCGTCCGAGAGCTCGGTACGCCAGCGCTCCGCCCCCGCGGAGAGCAGTTGCAGCACGACCACTTCGCCATAGCGGTCGGCGATGACGCCGGGCAGGCCGTCGGATTCGCCGTGGACTATACGCATGGCGTCGCTCGCCTCGGCGGCAATCAGCCGCTTGCGCACATCCAGCGCCCGCCGCAGGCGCGCGCGCAGGAAATCGCCATCGATACGCTCTTTTTCGTCCCAGCTCCATACGCGCGCGCGGATCTGCGACACCGGGCTGTAGGCGGCCCAGGCGAGGAATTCGCCGCCGGCCGCGCGCACCGCCACGGTATCGCCCGTGTCAGGATCGCCCTCCACGCGCACCAGCGCTCCGGAGAATATCCACGGATGGCGGCGCGCGAGCGACTTCTCGCGCCCCAGCTTGAGGATCAGTTGTTTCATCGGCCGGCATGATAAGCCGTTTTCGCGCAGAACAGGCGCCGGCCGCGTGGCACCTGGCTCGGCTATTTCTTCTTCGCCCGCGGATGCGCGGCGTCGTAGGCCTTGGCCAAGTACTGGAAATCGAGATGCGTATACACCTGCGTCGTCGATATGCTCGAATGCCCGAGCATCTCCTGCACCGCGCGCAGGTCGCCCGAGGATTGCAGCACGTGCGTGGCGAACGAGTGGCGCAGCACGTGCGGGTGCACATGCACCGGCAGCCCGGCGCGCATGGCCCACTGCCCGATGCGCGCCCGCACCACGCCGGCGGCAATGCGCTCGCCGCGCGCGCCGACAAACAGCGCGGGAACGCCAGCGCGGGCGAGCAGCGCGCGCGCGAGCAGCCAGGCCTCGAGCGCCGCGCGCGCTTTCGCGCCCACCGGCACGCTGCGCGTCTTGCCGCCCTTGCCGGTCACCGTCACTTCGGCGTCGCGGCGGATTGCCTCGGCGTGCGCCAGATCGAGGCTGACCAGCTCCGCCAGGCGCAGACCGGAAGAATAGGCGAGTTCGAACATCGCCTTGTCGCGAATGTCCGGCGGCGTCTCGGCCGGCACATCCAGTAGTCGCCCCGCCGCCTCGGGCGACAGCGCCCTGGGCAGACCTTTCGCCGCCTTGGGTGCGCGCAGGCCGAGACAGGGGTTGGCGCTGTGGCCGCGGTGCCGCGTGAGCCAGGTGTAGAGGCCACGCCAGGCCGACAGCATATGCGCGATGGTACCCCCGGACAGGCCGCGCGCGTGCAGTTGCGCCACGCTGCGGCGGATGTGCTGCGGCTGCATGCGCTCGAGCGCGACCCCCGGATTGAGTTCGAACAGAACCTCGATGTCCTGATGGTAGTTGCGGCGCGTGCCTGCGGCGAGGTGACGCTGGTGCGACAGGTGTTCGAGATAGGCGCCAAGCAACTCCCGGCTGGGATCGGGCTTGGCCGCCGGATCCGCCGGCATGGCTACCAGTACCGCTGCAGCGCCGCGCTCGCGAGCTCGCCCAGGCGCTTGAGGTAGAGCGTGCCCATCTCCGGGTAGAAGCGCATCAGGTCTTCGCTCGCGAGCGCCAGCATGCCGGCGCAGGCGTTGCGGCCGTCGCGCAGCGGTACGCAGGCGAACGAGCGCAACTGCGCCGCCGCCTCGCCGAACCAGGATGCGACCTCGGCGTTTGCGCCCGCACCGCAATAGGGATGTTCCAGGCCCGCCGTGTACTGGCGCAACTCCTGCGTTACCGGCGCGCACTCCGGTCGCGCGAGATCGCCGGCATCGGGGCCCCAGATCCGCACCGCCGCATGCGGCACGGCGAAGTCCTCGCGCAGATTGTAGTACAGCGCTTGCAGCATGCCCTGCATGTCGCCGGCGGAAATCAGCGCCAGGCACAGGCGGTGCATTTTCTCGCCGATGGCGTCGTTGTCTTCGCCGAATTGGATCAGCTCGGCGAGCTTGCCTTCCAGCTTCTTGCTCCTCTCGCGCAGCGTGAGAATCTGGCGTTCGGCGATCGGAATGGCGCGGCCGCCGTGCGGATGCGGAATGTAGATCTGCGCCAGCACTTCGGCGTAGTCTTCGAAAAAACCGGGGTTGTCCTGCAGATAACGTACGACGTCTTCAGCATTCATCGATTTCCATTTCTCCCTCGAACACGGCGGCAGGACCGGTCATCCACACCGGATTGTCCCCGCCTTCCCAGCGTATCGTCAAATCGCCGCCGCGGGTAGAAACCTGCACGCGCGCATCCGGCGGGCCGCGGCGGATGCCGGCCGCGACCGCGGCACAGGCGCCGCTGCCGCAGGCGAGCGTCTCGCCCGCGCCGCGGTCAGGGCCGGGCGCCGGCTCACGCCGTCAAGCACGACGAAATCGTTGCCCGCCCCTGCATCTTGGTGAACGCGAGCTTCACAGTCGCTTCTCCATGACGTAATCGTCCATGACGAAGCCGCGGCCGATGTCGGCGACCACGGTTTCGACGACCGCGTAACCGTTCTTGCGGTAAGCCGCAATGGACTTTACGTTGTGCTTGTTGACGTTGAGCCTGACCGCGCCGAAGCCGCGCCGGCGCGCCTCGTCCTCGACATGCGCGAGCATGCGCCCGCCGTAGCCCAGGCGCTGATAATCCTGGTGCACATAGAGTTTGTCGAGCTTCATCGAGCGCTCGCACGGCTCGTACTGGGCAAAGCCTATTATTCGGCCGTCGAGCACGGCCTCGTCCCACCAGGCCTTGCCGCTTTGCATTTGCGCGCGGATGAGCGCGCTCGTATAGCGCTGCGCCAGCATGTACTCGATCTGCTCCATGCTGATGATGCCCGGATAGTGGTGGCGCCAGATGACGCCGGCCAGTTCGATCACCGCGGCAATGTCCGCCTCGGCGAGCGGCGCAATGCGGAAGCCCTTACCCAAGGCACAGCCTCAGGTAGTCACGCATGATGCAGCGGCCCATGACCACGTTCATGCCGGCCGCGCGCGCGCGCTCGGCCGACGCCTCGTGCTCCGCTCCTTCCTGCATCCAGATGTTCTTGATCCCCAGCCGCAGGCACTGGTCCACGACTTCGGGGATGTATTTGCCCGAGCGGAACACATTGACGAGGTCGACCCGCTCCGGCACCGACGCGAGGTCGGGGTAGGCCTTCTCGCCCAGGCCTTCGCTGATGCCGGGCCGCACCGGGATGATCCGAAAACCAAAGCCCTGCAGCCGGCGGCCGATGTCGTGGCTCGGACGTCCGGGCTTGGGCGAAAAGCCGACCACGGCGATGCTGTTCACGCGCTGCAGCAGCGCTTTGATCTCTTCGGCGTCGGGATTGGTGAAAGGCATGAATGGATTTTAACCGCGAAGTGACTGAACGGTTTGTTCAATACCCTTGGCGGACGAAGCCGAACGAATCAGGCCTGCTCGCTTTGACGTCGTCCATCTCCGCTATTGCGCGGACGGCGGCCCGTCCGCGCGGATCGTCGATTCCGGACAAAAGCCCAAACCGTCCTTGCTTTTTCCGGAACCTTGTTTTCTGTACGGATACGCTTTTCATCCGTACAGAAAACAAGGTTGGCGCGCGGAGCGCGCAATGATCGCACGTCGACATCGACAGACTTTGGAGAATACTTCGAACTGTGGCGCTCGAACTTGCGCGGACGGCGGCCCGTCCGCGCGGATCGCCGATTGCGGGCGGATGAAAAGCACATCCGCCCGCAATCGGCGATCTTGTATAAACCCCCGAGCTGTCCTTGTTCTTATCAAGAACCGTGTTTTCGGTACGGATGCGCTTCTTATTCGTACCGAAAACGGTTGGCGCGCGTAGCGCGCAAGTCCTGCGTTGACGTGCGACATTGCGTAAGACGCCGTGCATCAACAGCCTCAATACCACGAAGCCTCCCCCGGCGGGCGCGTCTTGAAGCGTTTGTGCACCCACAGATACTGCTCCGGCATTTGCCGCACCTCGTCTTCGACGAAGGCGTTCATGCGCCGCGTGTCGGCCTCGATGCTCGCGCCGGGATAATTTTCCCAGGCGGGAAGGAAACGCACGGCGTAGCCTGCGCCGCCCGGCAGCATGCGCGTGATGCACGGCAGCACGCGCGCTCCGGCGAGCCGCGCCAGGCGCGACACGCCGGTGATGGTGGCGGCGTTGACGCCGAAAAAAGGCAGGAATATGGTATCGCGCCGGCCGTAGTCCATGTCCGGCAGATAGTAAATGGGCCGCCCCGCCTGCATCGCGCGTAGCGCCGGCCGCACGCCCTCCTGGCGTGACAGCAGCGTCTGCCGGCCGAAGCGCAGGCGTCCGGCGAACAGGGCCGCGTCGAATACTTCGTTCTTCTGTCTGGAGTAGATCGATACCATGTCGAATTCGAGCGCCAGGCGCGTCCAACCCATGTCCAGGCCGACGAAATGCGGCGCGAGCAGGATCAGTGGCCCGCCGCGCACCGCTTCGAAATATTCCATGCCCTCGATGCGCACCAACTGCCGGATGCGCGCGGGCGTTCCCCACCAGAGGATGGCGCGCTCGAGAAAAGCGCGGGCGAAGGCGCGGAAATGGCGCCGCGCCAGCGCGCGGCGCTCGCGCGCCGAGAGCTCGGGCAGGCAGCGCGCGAGGTTGATCAGGCAGACGCGGCGGCGCGCGCGGCCCAGCGCATAGAGCAGCGTGCCGAAGCCGTTGCCGATCGCAGCCAGCGCGGACAGCGGCAACAGCCTGAGCAGCCAGACACAGGCGAGGGCGACGCGGGTCAACATGGGCCTGTCGGCGCAAGACGCAAAGCGCGGCGCGCGCGGCCGCAACAGCCGCGGGATTCACGGCGATGCCTGTCGCTTGTGTATTCCGGTTTCATTTTGGCGCTGGCGCCCCGGCCGGTACTTTGTAGCGGTTATAGCTCCAGCCATACTGCGCCGGGCACTGGCGGATCAGGCCCTCCAGCGCGCGGTTGAGCGCTCGCGCCAGCGACTCGCCTGCAAGCGGCTCGGGCATGGCCTCAAGATGCAGGTGATAACCCTGGCCGCGCGGCAAGCGCTCGGCGTAGGCGAGGATCACCCGCGCGCCTGCGCCCGCCAACCGCCCTGCAAGCGTCATGGTGTAAGCCGGGCGGCCGAAGAACTCGGCCCACTCGCCCTCGCCCACGCCCGGCGCCTGATCGGGCAGGATACCGATCGCCTCGCCTTTCTTGAGCGCGCGCAGCAGGATGCGCACGCCTTTCAGATCGGCGCTCGCGAGGCGCAGATTCGGCCGCGCGCGGCCTGCCAGCATCAGCGGCTCGACCGCTTTTTTTTTGGGTGAGCGGTAGAGCACGGTGATCGGGGCGTTGGCGGGTGCGCGGTAGGCATAGTACTGCGCCGTGATCTCGAAGCAGCCCAGATGCGGCGTAAGAAAAATGATCCCGCGGCGTCGGGCTAGCGCCGTCTCGACCAGTTCCCAGCCGGAGACCTGCACCACGAAGCCCGCCACCGTTTCATGCGGGCGCAGCCAGATCGCGGGCAGCTCCAGCAATCCCTTGCCGGCCTCGGCGATGGCCCGGCTGAGCAGCGCGCCATCGGCATAGCCGGCGGCGCGCAGGTTGGCGCGAAAATAACGCCGGTAGCGGGGCGAAGCGAGATAGACCATCCTTCCGCAGAGCGCACCCAGACGGTGCAAAGCTGAAAGCGGCAGGGCGGCAAGCCCACGCGCGAGACCTATTAGAAACACACCGCGTCACTTTTGGATTGACTCAAGACATGCTATCCTTACGGCCCATTTTCAATCCATTCGAACCCAACAATGAGCTCTTTCCTGTTTACGTCGGAATCGGTCTCCGAGGGCCATCCGGACAAAGTCGCCGACCAGATTTCCGATGCGGTTCTGGACGCTATTCTAGCGCAGGACAAGAGCTCAAGAGTCGCGGCCGAGACGCTGGTCAAGGACAATCTGGTGGTGCTCGCCGGCGAAATCACCACCGGCGCGCGGATCAACTTCAACGACGTCGTGCGCAGGACCATCAAGCGCATCGGTTACGACGATCCGGCGATCGGTTTCGACACGCACACCTGCACCGTGATCGTGGCCTACGGCGAGCAGTCCAAGGACATCGCCCAGGGGGTGGACGAAGGCAAGGGCCTCGACCTCGACCAGGGCGCGGGCGACCAGGGCCTGATGTTCGGTTACGCCTGCGACGAAACCCCGCAACTGATGCCGCTGCCGATTTACCTCGCGCACCGGCTGGTCGAACGCCAGTCGGAGATCCGGCGCGACGGACGCCTTGCATGGCTGCGGCCCGACGCCAAGTCGCAGGTGACCATCCGCTACGTCGACGGCAAGGCGGATGCAATCGACACCGTGGTGCTGTCCACGCAGCATGCGCCCGGCCTGACGCACAAGCAGATTGAAGAGGCGGTGATCGAGCAGATCATCAAGCCGATCCTGCCCAAGCAGCTCGTCAAGGGGCAGATCAAGTACCTGGTCAACCCGACCGGCAGCTTCGAGATCGGCGGGCCCAAGGGCGACTGCGGCCTGACCGGACGCAAGATCATCGTCGACACCTATGGCGGATCGGCGCCGCACGGCGGCGGCGCGTTCTCCGGCAAGGATCCTTCCAAAGTGGACCGCTCCGCCGCCTACGCCGCACGCTACGTCGCCAAGAACGTGGTCGCCGCCGGCCTGGCGAGCCGATGCCAGATTCAGGTGTCCTACGCCATCGGCGTCGCGCGCCCGACCAGCGTCATGGTCACGACCTTCGGCACCGGCAAGATTTCCGACGAAAAGCTGTCCGAACTGGTGCGCAAACATTTCGACCTGCGGCCCAAGGGCATCGTGCAAATGCTCGACCTGCTGCGTCCGATCTACGAAAAGACCGCGGCCTACGGCCATTTCGGTCGCGACGAACCGGAGTTCACCTGGGAGAACATGGACAAGGCACAGGCGCTTGCGGCCGATGCCGGGATCAAGCTGGCGGCCGTGGCCTGAACCAGGCCTCGACCCCCGCATAGGCGCGGCGATGAAAAAACCGGCGCAGGCCGGTTTTTTTATTGCAAAATATTCCGTAGATTGGCTACTGGTGCGGCTTTTCAGCCAGTTTACGAATTCAGGTTCGAAGTGTGGCGGATGCGGGCTTGCTTGACCTTTATCCTTAGCGGAACCATAATGGTTGCCAAATGGTTGGAGAAGACGATGCCCACTAACTTGACCCTGAAGAACATTCCGGATGTTGTGTACCAGCGGCTGAAGACCTCTGCGGAGGCTAACCGTCGCAGCTTGAACAGCGAGGCCATCGTGTGCCTGGAAGCCGCGCTGTTGCCGACAAAGCCCGGCCCGAGTGAGCGGCTTGCACGGGCGCGTGAACTCCGCGCCGCGCTCTTGCCGGCCAAGTTCAAGGCGCGCGACATCGAAGCTTTCAAAGGGCAAGGGCGCGCGTGATTGTTGTTGATTCAAACATCCTGGCGTACTTGTACTTGCCGGGTGAGTACAGCGCAAACGCCGAGGCTTTGCTTCAGCGCGACCCCGAGTGGGCGGCGCCTCTGCTGTGGAGAAGCGAGTTCCGCAATATATTGGCCGGCTACCTGAGACGGGGAACGCTGACCTTTGAACAGGTGAGCGCTCTCCAGGAAGAAGCTGAAGCCCTGCTCGAAGGCGCCGAGTTCGCGGTTGACTCGATCAGCATCCTTGAGCTTGTACGCGACAGCAACTGCTCTGCCTACGACTGCGAGTTTATCGCCCTCGCAAAGCGGCTCGACACGAAGCTGGTGACGATGGACAGCAAGGTGTTGCGTGCATTTCCGGAGCACGCGGTTTCTCTCACCCGGGGCTAAGGAGCTTTAATGCTCCAGCCATGGGGACACTGAAAACAGCCGAGACACGAACCGGCCATTTGCGGTAGAATCCGCCTCCCTCGAGGAGCGTTGCGACGGGTTTCACTCCCCCGCCAGGCTCGAGGTGTCCACGCCGCGGCCGGCAGGTTGCGGGCGTAAGCTGCAACGGCGCTCACGAACTTTTTTCTTGAACGAAAGGAGCGCGTGATGGGCGCCGTGCCGCAAAGCAAGACCTTCACCGACTGCAAAGTCGCCGACCTGTCGCTGGCCGACTGGGGACGTAAGGAAATCCGCATCGCCGAGACCGAGATGCCGGGCCTTATGGCGATCCGCGAGGAATACGCGGCGAAACAGCCGCTCAAGGGCGCGCGCATCACCGGCTCGCTGCACATGACCATCCAGACCGCGGTGCTGATCGAGACGCTGCAGGCACTGGGCGCGCAAGTGCGCTGGGCCTCGTGCAACATCTACTCCACCCAGGACCATGCCGCGGCGGCCATCGCCGCCACCGGCACACCGGTGTTCGCCTACAAGGGCGAGACGCTGGCGGAATATTGGGATTACACCCACCGTATTTTCGAATGGCCGGACGGCGCTCTGTCGAACATGATCCTCGACGACGGCGGCGACGCCACGCTGCTCTTGCACCTGGGCGCGCGCGTGGAGAAGGATGTCTCCGTCATCGCCAAACCGGCGAGCGAAGAGGAGAAGTGCCTGTACGCGGCGATCAGGCAACGGCTCGGCGCCCAGCCCGGCTGGTACGCGAAGCGCATCAAAGCGGTGAAAGGCGTGACCGAGGAAACCACCACCGGCGTGCACCGCCTGTACCAGATGCACAAGGAAGGCAAGCTCGCGTTTCCGGCGATCAACGTCAACGATTCGGTCACCAAGTCGAAATTCGACAACCTCTACGGCTGCCGCGAATCGCTGGTGGACGGGATCAAGCGCGCCACCGACGTGATGATCGCCGGCAAGGTCGCGCTGGTGTGCGGCTACGGCGACGTGGGCAAAGGCAGCGCGCAGGCCTTGCGCGCGCTCTCGGCGCAGGTATGGGTCACGGAGATCGACCCCATCAACGCGCTGCAGGCGGCCATGGAAGGTTACCGCGTGGTTACCATGGACTACGCCGCCGACAAGGCCGACATTTTCGTCACCGCCACCGGCAACTACCATGTGATCACGCACGAACACATGAAGAAAATGAAAGACCAGGCCATTGTCTGCAACATCGGCCACTTCGACAACGAAATCGACGTCGCCTCGCTGGAGCAATACCAGTGGGAACAGATCAAGCCGCAGGTGGACCACGTCATTTTCCCGCCGATGGAAGGGCGACCGGGCAAACGCATCATCGTGCTCGCCAAGGGCCGCCTGGTGAACCTGGGCTGCGCCACCGGGCATCCCTCCTACGTCATGTCTTCGTCGTTCGCCAACCAGACCCTGGCGCAGATCGAGCTCTGGAGCGAGGCGCAGAAAGGCTCGGGCAAATACCCTGTCGGCGTGTACGTGCTGCCCAAACACCTCGACGAAAAAGTGGCGCGCTTGCAGTTGAAAAAGCTCAACGCCATGCTGTCGGAGCTTAGCGACGAGCAGGCGCGGTACATCGGCGTCGACAAGGACGGCCCGTACAAGCCGGATTCGTACCGGTATTGAGAAACAGCGGGAGGAGTTACTCCGTCTCCTCTCGCGTCCCTCCTCCCCGACATGGAATCGCAGAAAAAATATCCCCCCGCTTTCAGCTTCGAGTTCTTCCCGCCGAAAACGCCGGAGGGAATGGACAAGCTGCGCGCCACCTGGAGGCAGTTGCTTCAGCTCAAACCCAGGTTCTTCTCCGTCACCTACGGCGCCGGCGGCTCGACGCGCGAGCGCACGCTCGAGGCGGTGCTGGAAATCCAGAAGGACGGAGGCGAGGCCGCGCCGCACCTGTCCTGCGTCGGCTCCTCCCGCGCCGACCTCGCCGCCACGCTGGCGCTGTACCGCTCGCATGGCCTGCGCCATATCGTCGCGCTGCGCGGCGACCTGCCCTCGGGAGCGGCGAGCGCGGGCGAATTGCGCTACGCCAACGAGCTGGTGGAATTCATCCGAGCGTCGAGCGGCGATCATTTCCACATCGAAGTCGCCGGCTATCCGGAGTTCCATCCACAGGCGCGCTCCGCGCGTGACGACCTGTTGGCGTTCAAGCGCAAGGTGGACGCGGGCGCAAATGCCGCGATCACCCAGTATTTTTTCAACGCCGACGCCTATTTCCGCTTCATCGACGACTGCGAGGCGCTGGGCATTGACCTGCCGATCGTGCCTGGCATCATGCCCATCGCCAATTTCTCGCAGCTCGCGCGCTTCTCCGACGCCTGCGGCGCGGAGATCCCGCGCTGGCTGCGCCTGCGGCTGCAAAGCTACGCTGACGATATCGCTTCGATCCGCAGCTTCGGCCTGGACGTGGTCACCGACCTTTGCGACCGCCTGCTGGCGCAGGGCGCGCCGGGATTGCATTTCTACACCATGAACCAGGCCGGGCTGGTTTCGACGATCTGGCAGAGGCTTGGGCTTTAAGCACACCGCATCGAAAGTCACAGAATGACCGCAGTTTCCGCCCAAAGCCATTACGTCGTTCGCGACGCCATCCGTCTGCACCACCTTGACTGGGGCAATCACGGCAAGCACCCGGTCGTGCTGGTGCACGGCGCGCGCCTGCATGCGCATGTGTGGAATGACTACAGCCGCCGCGTGAAACACCGTTATCACGTCATTGCCGTCGATCAGCGCGGCCATGGCGACAGCGGCTGGGGCGCGGCGGACGCGTATCACTTAGAGGAGTTGTACCAGGACCTGCGCACGGTCATCCAGTCGCGCGGCCTGAAGCGCTATACGCTGGTCGGGCATTCGCTGGGCGGCATGGTATCGATGCTCTATGCGCATCGCCACCACGACGAACTCGAGCGACTGGTGCTGGTGGACGTTGCCGCCGGCCTGCCACCGGCGCCGCCGGGAACCGACTTCTCTCGCGTTGCCGAAGTGCCCTCGCCGCGCGAATTCGCGTCGCGCGACGAGGCGACGAATTACCTCGCCGACATCATGAAGCGCGCGCCGCGCCACCTGGTTGAAGAAAGTGTGCGCCACGGCATGCGCCAAACGGAATCCGGGCGCCACACCTGGAAATACGACCCCGCGCTCGCGCACATGCGGCGTCCCAACAGGGGGGCCTTCGATCTTTGGGCGCTGGTGAAGAAGATCCCGACGCACACCTTGCTGCAATATGGCAGCGAGAGCCAGGTGGTGACTGAAGACATCGCGCGGCGCATGGCGGACGTCATGCCGCTTTGCACCATCGAGCGCATCGAGCGCGCCGGGCATGCGCTGTTCACCGACCAGCCTGATGCGTTCGCCGCCAGCATGGAGCGCTTCCTCGAACCCGGCACGACCCGGAAGTAACCTGGTACTTCCTGATCCGCGAATCGGTCAGCCGACCGCAGCGATCTTGTCCACGGTTCGAGACACCGCCGCTAGCTCCCCTCGCGTGCCAATGGCGTATTCAACGACGCGCGCCGGCGCCCCGGGGTTAAGCTCGGCGATGGCCATGCAGCCCGTTTCATCGCGGCCATAGGACACCGGTGCCCCGGCGTAACAGGCGAGCGTCTCGCCATGCAACATCCGCCGATGGCAATGCACATGCCCCAGCGCCAGATAGTCGAATCCGGAGTCGGCGATCTCGGCGGGCGTAATCAGCGATGAGCGGTCGGCGCCCCAATTATCGACGTAAAAGCCATGCGCCATGCCGATGTGCCACAGGTCGCGCGTGCGCGGAGGCGCCCCCGCCATGGGCCGGTGCGCGGGATGGTGGTTTTCCATGCAACGGCCCCAAACCGTGGCGTGCAGCTCGGGAAATTCAAGCACCCTGCCCTCGGCATCGTCGATCAGCGTGACATGCCGCCCCGCCTTGCCGAAATTCATCCGCGCGAGCACGGCATCGTCCTCGCTATTGTCGTGATTGCCCGAGATGATTACCGTCGGACAGGTGACGCGCGCAAGCTGCGCATAGACAAAATCGATGACAACGCCGTGGATGCGGTTGTGGTCGAACAGGTCGCCTGCGATCAAGAAAAGATCGGCGTCATGTTCGATCACCGCGTCTACCACGCGCGTAAACGCGACACGCACGTTCTCCCCCTCATCGCCGTCGATGAGATGAACGTCGGAGGTGTGGGCTATGGTGAGGGGGCGGATCATGCGATGGTGGCGCCAGGTGAGACAGGTCACTGGCTTGTTCAATAGGGTATCTTACCAACATTCCGCGAATGATTCTCTCTCGCGGGCGATTGCGGCGACTACGGCATCGAGCACGCCTTTGTGGAAAAATAGCACAATCCCGGTTGCCGGCTGGCGTAGCGGCCGGCCGCACTAACCGGCAAGCATGATTCCATTCGAAAATAATTCATTCCAACCCAACGAGAAGGTTCGTCCATCATGAGCATCAAAGGCAAGGCTTACATCGCGGGAGTCTACGAGCATCCCACGCGCAAGGCGCCGGACAAGACCGTGGCCCAACTACACGCCGAAGTGGCCAGGGGAGCCTTGAAAGACGCCGGGCTCACCAAGGATGACGTGGACGGCTACTTCTGCGCCGGGGACGCGCCGGGGCTGGGCGGCTTTTCCATGGCCGAATACATGGGACTCAAACTGCGCCACATCGACACCACCGAAACCGGCGGTTCGGCCTACCTGGTCCACGTTTCCCACGCTGCCCAAGCCATCGCCACGGGCAAATGCAGCGTGGCGCTGGTGACCCTGGCCGGCCGGCCCCGCTCCGAACGGGCCGGGGGACTGCTGTCCATCAATTTCGGCCCCGCGCCGGACGCCCCCTTCGAACTGCCCTTCGCTCCCGTGACCGCCAACCGCTATGGCGTATCCGCCATGCGCCACATGTACCAGTATCGAACCACCAGCGAGCAACTCGCCTGGGTAAAGGTGGCCGCTTCCCACCATGCCCAATACAACCCCAATGCGGTACTCCAGGATGTGGTGACGGTGGAAGACGTGGTCAATTCCCCCATGATCTCCGACCCCCTGCACCGCCTCGACTGCTGCGTGGTCAGCGACGGCGGCGGGGCCGTAATCGTGGTCGGCCCCGAGGTCATGAAGAGCTTGAAGAAACCCCGCGTCAAAATTATGGGCGCCGGTGAATTTCCCAAGCACCTCAACGGCGGCAAGATGGATTTGACGGTATCCGGGGCCGCCTGGTCAGGTCCCACCGCCTTTACCGAAGCGGGAGTGAAGCCCTCCGACATTAAATACGCGTCGATCTACGACAGCTTTACCATCACCGTGCTCATCACCCTGGAAGACCTGGGCTTCTGCAAGAAAGGGGAAGGCGGCAAGTTCGTCGCCGACGGCAACCTGATCTCGGGGATCGGCAAACTACCCTTCAACACCGACGGTGGCGGGCTTTGCAACAATCATCCGGCGGATCGCGGCGGCATGACCAAGATCATCGAGGCAGTGCGCCAACTGCGTGGCGAGGCGCACCCTAAAGTACAGGTGAAAAATTGCGACCTGGCGCTGGCCCACGGTACCGGCGGCTCCCTGGGAACCCGCCACGGCAGCGCCACTTTGATTATGGAAAGGGAATAAGCCCATGGCCACACCAGCCCAAGACCGGAAAATCGCGGCTCCCGCCGTCACCCCCGATACCCAAGCCTTCTGGGAGGCGGCGAAACAAGGCACGCTGCTGCTGAAGAAATGCCCGAAGTGCAAAGAGCTGCACTACTATCCGCGGCCCCATTGCCCGTTCTGCTTCCACGACCAGACCGAATGGGTGGAAGCCCGGGGCACCGGCGTCATCTATACTTTCAGCGTCACCCGCCGGGCGGAAATTCCCTACGCTTTCGCCTATGTCACCCTGGACGAAGGTGTCACCATGATGACCAACATCGTGGATTGCGACCTGGATGCCATTCGCATTGGGCAAAAAGTGAAAGTGGTTTTCAAGCCCACTATCGATGGCCCGCCGGTGCCGATGTTCGCCCCGCTTTAGCCCCCGGCCGGGCCCCTTCAGGCCGAAGGTTGCCCGGCCCTCTCATGCTGACCAAATATCACTGCGAATTTCGATGCGTCGGAAAATAACTGAAATAACTGGCCCTGGTGAAGGGACGCCGTCCCATATAGAATCCTTGGCGGATGCTGGACCGGAGGGTTCGGCAATGGGTGAATGTGTCGATGCAGAGGGAGCGGTAAATGGATGACGAAACCTCGGATCCGCGGCTTGCGGCCCTCGAATACAAGGGTTCGGGAACCTTGGTTGCCGAGCAGATCCTCGCCCTGATGGGGCACTCCCAGTTTTTCACCGACTTCGATAGGGAAGACATCACGCTGATGGCGGAGTAATATGAAGGGGTACTACACCAGAGTGGGCGACGTCATCATCGGGAAACCGATTCCGGCGATTTCACGCTGCTCTTGATCGAGGGTACCGTGGGTATCGTCAAACGGGTATCCATGCTGTCCCGGCGCTTGCGCCAAACCGGCAACCGGCCGCTGGAATACAGGCAAGTCTGAAGCGCTGCGCGGCACTGCCCCGCGATGGCGACGTCTTTGTCAGCGACTTAGGTAACTCGTTTCAATAAGCATTTTCGAGGAACCCCATCTTGAGCAACTTCATCGAGACTTTCCGCGGGCGGGTGACGCCCCAGGAATGCGATCACTTGGGCCACATGAATGTGCAGTTCTACATGGCCAAGGTATCCGACGCGGCCTGGACGGTCATGCACGCCATCGGTATGACCCCGGACTACATTCGGACTCGGCGCAAGGCGCTGGCGGCGGTGCGCCAGGATGTTTCCTATCTGCGGGAGCTGAAGGCCGGCGACTTGGTAGTGATCGAGAGCGGGGTGCTGGAGGCCGGCGAGACGAAAGTGACTATCTATCACCGCATGAACAACGTCGAGACGGGGATCCTGACCATGACCGCCAAGGTGCTCACGGTCAACATGGATCTGGATAAGCGCCGCGCCGAGCCGCTGGCTCCGGAGATCCGGGAGCGCGCCCAGGCCTATCGGGTGCGGGAGGAGGGAGCATGAAACAGCCGCAGGTGGCTTATCGAGGCTGCGTCAACGCCTGGGAATGCGACCAGTGGGGGCACCAGAACGTACAGTTCTATTTATCCAAGGCTTCCGATGCCCAGGCGGCGCTGTGCGCGGCCATGGGGCTGCCGCCGTCCTATTTCCGCCAGACGCGCCGGGCGGTGCTGCCGGTGGCCGACCGCATACTGTTCCAGCGGGAGCTGCGGGCCGGGGATATTCTGGCTATCCGTTCCGGGGTGCGGAGTCTGGATCCCGCGGGAACCTTGCGGTTTTTCAGCGCCATGAGGAACGAGGACACCGGCGGTTCGGCGGCGTTTTTCGAGACCCAGGCTCGCTTGACCGATCTGACTTGCGGCGCGCAGATACCCTGGCCGGAGCCGGTGATGGAGCGGGCGGCGGCTCTTGCCGGCCCGTTTTCCGATATTCCCCCGCCGCCCGATATTACCGGGCCCCGAGCTCCCGGCCGGATCGCCGAAGGACTGGTACTGACTTATCGGGGATCGGTGGAATCTTGGGAATGCGACGAGACCGAGACCGTGCCGCCCTGCTTCCACATTGCCCGTTTCGCCGAATGTGCCAACCAATTGTTCCGTCACCTGGGCATCGCCAAGGGAACGCTGCGGGCGCAGAACATGGGAACGGCGGCGCTGGATTACGACATCCTCTATCGCATTCCGGTCCGAGTCGGGCAGACGGTGGAAATAAAAAGCGGCTTGCTGGAGGTGCGCGAGAAGGTGTTCCGCTTCTTTCACCATTTGCTGGATTCGGTGAGCGGCGAGATTCTCACTTCCATAGAAGTGGCGGCGGTGTTCTTCGACCTGACAGCCCGCAAATCAGTGCCCGCCCCGGAGGCCGTACGGGCCAACGCCCAACGGCTGCTGGCGGCGTCCGGGGTGATTTGACCTAGTCTGAAGGGCCCCGCCGGCGCGCCGCAATCCGGTGCTCGAACCCGCTCCAAAACGCGCGCAGGGGGATTATGCCAAATTTGCTAAGATTGCCGGCAATTCCGAAACGATTCCCGAGGAGAAGCCCATGCCCTGTTACGCCATAGACGGAGTGATCCCGGTGGTGGACCCCACCGCCTTCGTGCATCCCGGCGCCGTGCTGATCGGCGACGTGTGGGTCGGCGCCGGCTGTTATGTCGGCCCCGCCGCCTGCCTGCGGGGGGATTTCGGCCGCATCGTCCTCAAGGCTGGCAGCAACGTGCAGGACACCTGCGTCATTCACGGCGGCGAAGTGGATACCGTGGTGGAAGAGGACGGTCATATCGGCCACGGCGCGGTGCTGCACAATTGCATCGTGGGACGCAACTCCCTGGTGGGGATGAACGCGGTGGTGCTGGACGGCGCCGTCATCGGCGAGGAATGCCTGGTCGCGGCCATGGCCCTGGTCAAAGGCGGCACGGTGGTGCCGCCCCGCACCCTGCTGGCCGGCAACCCGGCCCGGCCGGTCCGGCCCATGAGTGACGAGGACGTGGCCCGCAAGGCGGCCGGAACCGCCCTCTATAAGGAACTGGCCCGGCGCTGCCGCAAGTCCATGGTGGAAGTCTCCCCGCTGCCGGCGCCGGAAGTCGACCGTAAACGCCTGCCGCCGTTGGATTTGCCGAAGAAACGCTGAGGGTTTGACGCGCCGGAGTTTGTTGCCCGGTCGGCGCGCGCTAAATCATCGCGGCATGTCCACCAGACTGGAGTTCCCGCTTGCACCTTACCGATGTCGAACCCGGCACCCTGGGTCCCTGCCCGGTTGCCCCGGATGCGCTTCAGGGAATCAAGCGCCAGCAGACCAACCCGGGGCGCTGGAACGGCCCGAACTGGGAGGAGTTTGCCGCCGCGGTGCGCGCACGCGGCATCGAGTTGCGAGAGACCCCGGCGGCGCGCGCCGCCTTCGCCACCGACGCCGGCGGCACCGCCTACGGCCTGGCGCACGGCGTCGTTATCGCGCGCAGCAGCGAACAGATCGCGCGCCTGCTCCAGGCGGCGCAACAGTATCGCGTGCCGGTCACTGTTTCCGGCGGCGGCCTGACCACCGAGGGCGAATCGGTGGCATTCGGCGGCGTGTTGCTCGACATGAGCGGCATGAGCCGGGTTTTGCACATCGATGCCGACGCGCTGACCGTGCGCACCGAAGCCGGCATCTTCTGGCACAGCCTGGCCGAGGAGCTGCGCCGGCAGGATCTGGACTATCTGTCGGCGCCGCTCAACTTGACTTCGTCCGTAGGTGGCACGCTGGGCGTAGGCGGGATCGACGTCAATTCGGCGCGCTTTGGCTGCAGTGCCGATCAGGCAATAGCGTTGCAGGTGGTCACCCCTACCGGGGACATCGCCGAATGCTCGGACACGCACAATGCTGAGTTGTTCCAGCGGGTGATTCTCGGCTACGGCCAATTCGGCGTGATCACCGAAGCCACGCTGCGCGTGCGCCGCTATACGCCCTTGCGCATGCATTATTTCTACTATGCGTCGCTGCGCAGCGCGATCGAAGATCTGCAGTTGCTCGACCGCAACGACGCGAGCGACTATTCCGGAATACTGACCATCATGGACTGCGCGGTGAATGTCCTGGTGGCCTTCGACTCGCCCGAGCGCGAAGCGGCGTTCATGGCGCACTGGCGGCCGCGCCTAAGCGCTTACGGCGAGCTCGGCTTCGGCCTGCGCGCGCTCATCCACTATGCCCTGCGCCCGTGGAAACTGCGCGAAGCCTGGTACCTGCTCGAGCGCAAGCGCGAGCTGTTTCCCGAGCTGCGGCGCTCCGAATACATGCGCGACGGAACCATGCTCGATCGCAGCGTCGTGTTTTCGCGCGCGGTGTGGAAGTTCTGGGGCGGCCGGCAGATGGTGATTCCGGACCTGGCGACGTCGGCCGCCAAGTTCATCGACGCGGTGGAGCGCGGCAACGCGGTCTGTCGCAAATTTTTTCCGCATTACACGCTTTACCTGGTCGGCATCAAACTGCGCCCGGAGCACCGGGCGCATTATGAAATGTCGTGCATCCCGCCCGACGCCGAAGGCTGGGCCTATGGCTGCGAGTTCGAACCGATGCTGGACGGCGGAGCATACAGCCGCGACTATTTGCAGTCATTCAAGAACGAGATATATGACATCGGCGTGGACCTGGGCGCCAGCTACTATCGTTTCGGCGGCATGATGAAAGGCTATATTCGGCGCGTGTTCGGCGATGCCCTGGTGGACCGGCACCTGGCGCTAAAACGCGCTGCCGACCCGGAGATGATTCTGAACCGTCACGTTATTTTCTAGATATGTTCGGCTTTCCCATAAGCACGCCGCGGCCGCGAAAGGATTATGCCTCCTGCAGCGGCTGCGGCCTGTGCCTGCTGGTCTGCCCGGTATGGCGTCGCAGCCGCGATATCGGCCTCGCCCCGCTCGGGCGCGCCAAAGCGCTGCAGCACGGCGCCGTCGCCGCCGATATCGCCGAATCGATCCAGAGTTGCACCCTGTGCGCCGCGTGCGAGCCGGCCTGCCCGGAGGACATCGGTCTGGTCGCGATGACCCTGGACCTGCGCCGGCAATTGATTCAGCCCGCCGCTGTACCAAGCTTGCGCGCGCGCATGGACGAGCAGGCTGCGCGGCCGCTTGCGCCGCGCCCCTCCTCGTCCGCAGTGCTGCTGCCGGGCCAGGCGCTGCGCGAGCACCCCGGCACCTTGGCGCGGGCGGCCGCCCTCCTGGGAGGCATGAGCAATATTCCGATTGCGGACGACGACGGCTCGGATATCGCTCTCGCGCTGGAAGCAGGAGTGGAGACTCCGGCGCAACGCCTGCAACAGTTTCTCCAACCGCTGCGCGGCCTCAAGAACGTTGCCGTTGCCGACGGTCTCTTGCTGCGCCACTTGCGGCAATGGCTCCCAGGATCGAAGATTGCGAGCCTGGGCCTGGCTTTGAGCAGCCTCGCTCAAGTGCGCCGTGCTCTGCGCGCGAGCGACCTGTACGTGATCGAGCCGCGCGCCTATCATGCCGATTACCAGCGGCTGGTCAAGCATTATGACGCCCTGCGCTCAGACGCAGGCTGCACCCTCAACCTCGACTTGCAGCGCATCGCCATTCCCGCCAGCGCGCGCAGCCTGGCGCAACGGCTGGAGCCGGAAACTGCCGCTGACATCAGGGACGACAGCGTCCAGGCGCGCTGGATATTGCAGGGGCGGAACGTCGAGCGCATCGTGGTGGAGAACCTAGAGGACAGCGCTGCGTTCGAGCGGGTGAGCAAGCTTCCGGTGGTGCACCTGGCCGATTTGGCGGATGATGGAACATCATGAAAAGGGTATGCGCTGATGCGCTCGGTTGACGTAATCATCGTCGGCGCCAGTCTGTCGGCGGCCGCGGCGGCCAAACGCCTGGTGGACGCCGGCCTGGAGACCATCGTCCTGGAGAGGAAGGAACTGCCACGCCACAAGATCTGCAGCGGCATCCTGTCGCCGCGCGGGCACCGTTTCCTGCTGGAGAACTTCGGCCCGCTGCCGCGCGAAGCGCTGCACGAGCCGACCTCGTGCAGCGGCGTGACCTTCCATTTCCCCAGCATGGTGTCGATGTCGATGGATTTTTTCGGCGGCCCGACCCCGCATCTGCACCGCAAATACTCCGATTACTGGGCGATCAAAAGCAGCGGCGCGGAAATACACGACCGGACCTCGTTTGCCGGGCTCGAGGATCACGGCGATCATGTGATCGTCCAGGCGCGAAAGAACGGCGAGCCGGTCGAATACCGCGCACGCCAGGTGATCGGCGCCGATGGACCCAGTTCACTGGTGATCCGTTCCATCTACCCGGATTACCCGCAGACGATCCCATGGTTCTTCGTCGGCCAGAAATTTCAC